>JAZFTN010000145.1:0-4130 GCA_036446715.1 Acidimicrobiia bacterium
CCTCCCGGGCCCATGTGGCCGTCGTCAGCGAAACGATCCCATATCGACTCTCCTTTGCCATCTTCGAACCGGGCGCCCTCGATCTGATAGGCCGAAGTGGACACTCCCCATCGGAAAATCGTCGGTTCGTTTGTCGAAGACAGCATGGATCAGCCATTCCTGAGAGGGGAAGCAGGGGAAGCAACCAGAGTACGCCACGAGATCAGGGGTGAGTGAGAATGACTCCTTCTAACGGTGCGAGTTTGAGGGCTTGCCCACACGGCTCGCCCCGGTCCGGATTGTGAGTTGAGAAGACCACGGTGCCCGAGCCCACTGCGACTTCTTGGTAGTCCGAACTGAAGTTGAGGGCGACCGTTACGGTTTGGTGGTCGGACTCACGTCTGTAAGCGAGTATCAGCTCGTTCGAAGCCGGGTGACTGACGTAGGACCCGATTCTGAGGGCCGAGGAACCTCGACGAAGCTCGAGGAGACGTCGGTACATGTTGAGAATCGAATGTCGATCTTCTAGCTCCGACTCGACGTTCAGCGTTACGGAGTTGGCCGATACTGGCAGCCAAGGCCGCACATCGGTGTCCGAGAAACCGGCGTTGGGCCCGGGGGTCCACTGCATCGGCGTTCGGGCACCATCGCGACTCAGCGACTCGACGTTGTCCCCCCATGGATCCCGGTGGGCGGCTTGGCTCATCTCGGTCTGTTTCATTCCGAGTTCGTCCCCGTAGTAAAGAAACGGAGTGCCCCGCATTGTCAGGAGAATCAGCGCGGCGAGACGCTCGTTGCCCTCGGGAAGACGGCTCGCCAGTCGCCCCTCATCGTGGTTTCCCAGCGTCCAGTTCGTCCAACCGCCGGGGGGGATGTTCCACAAGACAGCCTCGATCGTGGCTCGAAGGCTGGAGGCCCGCCATTCTGCTGCCATCAAATGGAAATTGAACGGCATGTTGAGTTGATCGAGATTCTCTCCGTAATAAGACGCCCACTCCGGCATGTCGAAGATGTGTATCTCTCCCACGCTCACCGGCTCTCGAGGGTAGGAGTCGAGAACCGATCTGAAACGACGGTGGGCCTCGTGGACATCGGGGTGGCCGAAGTCGTAGAGGTGGATGAATTCGTCATACTCACCCATGTCCTTGTACGGGCGGGGATAGTCGGGCGGCGCCGGTGGATTGTCTCTCTCCAAGGGGTCCTTCATCATCTGATGAGCTGCATCTACTCGGAATCCATCGACGCCCATATCCAGCCAGAATCGGGCGACGTCCATCATGGCTTCGACAAGCTCGGGGTTGCGCCAGTTGAGATCGGGCTGCTCAGGGAGGTACGTGTGTCGATAATATTGCCCGGTGGCGTTGTCGAGAGTCCAGGCCGGACCGCTGAACACGCTGACCCAGTTGGTTGGGGGAGACCCATTCTCCTTGGCGTCACGCCACACATACCAATCTCGCTTGGGATTGCTCAGAGATGATGCGGACTCGATGAACCAGGGATGCTGGTCTGATGTGTGATTCATCACATAATCGACAATGACCCGCAGCCCACGTGCGTGGGCCTCTCGTATCAACGCGCGCGCATCATCCAGGTTGCCAAAGAGCGGGTCAACGTCGG
Organism: Acidimicrobiia bacterium; assembly: GCA_036446715.1. GTDB lineage: Bacteria > Actinomycetota > Acidimicrobiia > Spongiisociales > ZC4RG35 > SZUA-217. Next base: position 1,597 of record JAZFTN010000145.1, read on the forward strand.
TGTGGTCGGAGATGTCATAGCCCCAGTCCTTCATTGGGCTCTTGTAGAACGGTGAAAGCCAGACTGCATCGACGCCGAGGGTTTCGGCGAGATAGTCGAGCTTGTCGATCAGTCCGATGAGGTCCCCAAAACCGTCTCCGTTCGAGTCTGCGTAGGAGAGGGGGTATATCTGGTAGAACACCGCCTTCTTCCACCACTCCTTGTTGTTGACCTGTTTGAACACCATGACGAGGCAGGTTAGGTGCGGTTACCGGAGCCGATATCCGAACTCCATGTATCCTCAGAAAAGGGCCGTAAGCCTCTACGGAAGCCTTCGGCATTGTGTATGTTTCCGAGGTGTGGGACGACCCACTATTCGCTAAGTAGGAGAGATGTCTACATGAGAAAACTACGATGGCTGATCGCTCTGATGGCAGTCATGGCCATGGTCTTGGCCGCGTGTGGCGACGATGACGGCGCTGACACGACGGACGGTGCCACAGCCACGACAGAGGCCGCAGGCGACAGCTACACCGATGTCGACGTAGCCGGCACTGAAGTGTCAGTGTGGGGTGCTCCAACTGGTGACGAAGGTGCTTCCATCCAAGCGACCTTCGACATCTACGGTGAAGCTGAAAGCGCCACGGTCGTGTGGGTCGGAAGCGACTCGTTCGAACAGGACTTGAGAATCGCAGTCGACGGTGGTGCGCCACCTGACATCGCGATCACTCCACAGCCCGGCTCGATTTGCGTATTCGCCGACGCCGGAGACCTGGTGTCCCTCGAGGATTTGGGCTTTGACATCGCAGCACTCGAGGCTGCGCATGGCGCCTACTTCATGGGACTCGGTCAGTGTGATGACGGGAATCACTACTCGATACCGACAAATGCCAACTACAAAAGCATCGTTTGGTACAACAAGCCTCTTTTCGAGGCCGGCGGGTATGAGATCCCGGAAACCTGGGACGAGATGGTCACCCTGTCACAGCAGGTGCTCGACGACGGGACCACCCCGTGGTGTATCGGTCTCGGTAGCGACGCAGCCACTGGCTGGCCTGGTACCGACTGGATCGAGGACATCATGGTCCGCACCGCCGGTGCAGACGTCTACAACCAGTGGACGAATCACGAGATACCCTTCAACGACCCGGCTGTGGTCAATGCCTTTGACATCATGGCCGAGATTGTGTTTGCTGAGGGCTTCGTGCTCGGCGGGGCCGATACCGTAGCGGCGATCGACTTCCGGGACGCTCCGGATCCGATGTTCAATGATCCGCCAAGCTGCATGTTCCACCGGCAGGCGTCGTTCATCGCCAGCTTCTTCCCCGAGGGAATAGAGTCAGGCGTGGACGCCGACTTCTTCAACTTCCCCATCATCGACGAGGCAGTTGGATCCGGCGCAATGGGTGGCGGAGAGTTGGCAGTTGTGTTCAACAACCGGCCCGAGGTGGCCGCTTTCCTGGCGGCATATGCCGATGTTCCTCTGCAGTGCCTCCAGGCTGCGCCCAAGGGACACGGAATAGCAGGTATCGAGAGGATCTCGGCAAACGCCGGCACATCCTCCGATTGCTATGAGTCGGACACTGTGAAGAAGCAGGCCCAAGCGGTGGCTGCCGCTTTGGCGGCGAACGGGTTCGTGTTTGACGGATCCGACCTGATGCCACCCGAAGTTGGCCAGGGTACGTTCTGGACTGGAATGGTCGACTGGACCCGCGGAACTTCCACCCAGGACGTGGTTGACGCGATCGAGTCAAGCTGGCCATAAGCCACAACCAGTAGAAATGAAAGACGGGGCGGCGTGCCCGCCCCGTCTTTCATTCGTTAAGGTCGGGCCAGGCTCATCGAGGAGCGGCAGTGTCTGTATCGACCGACAAAGAACTCGCAAGCGAACCAACGCCCGAAGGGCAACCACCCGAAACACAAGGGCGTGGCTTCGCCACCCTGCTGCTGAGGATCGGGGCGTCTCTGGTCGTTCCTATCGCCGCTGCCCTCGGCCTCTATTGGTCGGGGATCGTCCTACTCGACAAGGACTCCAATCGTGCCGTTGTCGTGGCCGCGGCCCTGGTGATCGGAGTGCTCGGGGTATTCGGTCTCTATTACGGAATGGACTGGCTGATAAATCGGCTTCCCGAGAGTTATCGGCACAAGGTCCGGCCTTTCGCTTTCGTGGGTCCGGCAATCGTCGTGCTCACAATCTTCCTCGTCTACCCGACCGTCAACACCGTCTTGCTCAGCTTCCTCGACACCAAGGGCGAGGAGTTCGTGGGACTCGACAACTATGTCAACCTGTTGACTCAGAGCGATGCACTCCTCGCTCTGCGCAACTCGTTTGCATGGGTGATCGTCGTACCCTTGTTCTCGGTGGTCATCGGTCTCGGGTTTGCAGTCCTGTCCGACCGTCTTGGCAGCAAGAGCGAGGCTTTCTCCAAATCGTTCATCTTCATGCCGATGGCAATCTCGTTCGTGGGCGCTTCCATCGTCTGGCGCTTCATCTACAACTTCCGACCCGAGGGCTTCGGAGAGCAGATCGGCCTGCTCAACGGCATCTGGCAGGC
>JAZFTN010000146.1:0-8600 GCA_036446715.1 Acidimicrobiia bacterium
GTCGTATAGCCGACAAGTTTCATCGTCGTCAGATTGATCGCATCAGCAATCGTGTAATCACGAACGGGGTTGTTGTCACGGGCAATCGCGGCCAGCACCAAACGTGAGATCGGCCCAACCTCGTGAAGAGCGTCTGCGATTGATTTGGGTTGGCTGAGATCGAAGCCAAGACCTGTGGTTCCCACTCCTACTTCAGATGCTACCTCTGAGGACCTGCCGGCGTCCCGACCCGTGATGATCACCGGAGATCCCTGCGCCTGATAGTGACGCGCTATCTCGCGTCCCAGTCCACCAGTGCCACCAACTATGAGAACAGATCCATCCGCCATGTCGACTCGCTCCTTACATGAAGGACAGCAAGGATATACATCTCGCGACGAAGCGTGTAGTGAGACTGATCATATTCCTTCAAACCAATGAGTACTGACGGTCGATTCGACGTCTGCATTGTTGGTGCTGGTCTGATCGGACTTGGAGTCGGCCGTGCACTAGTGGAGGACTTTTCCGGCATTTCGATACTGATCCTGGAAAAGGAAGATCGGATCGCGGCACATCAGAGCAGTCACAACAGCGGAGTCATCCATTCCGGGTTGTACTACAAGCCAGGGTCGCTCAAGGCCAGGTTGGCTGTTGAGGGGAGGGACTCCGTTTATCAGATGTGCGAGGAGGCGGGTATCCCGTTCGAGCGATCGGGCAAGATTGTCATTGCCACCCAGGCTTCTGAGATCCCAGCACTTGATGAGTTGGAAAGACGGGGTCATGCAAACGGACTCACCGGCCTCCGCCGTCTCGGTCCCGAAGGGATTCGTGACTTCGAACCTGAAGCGACTGGATTGGTTGCTCTTCATGTGCCAGAAACAGGCGTCGCCGACTTTTCCGGGGTTGCCAATCACGTTGCTCACGAACTGATGAAGGCGGACACCAGGATCCTGACTGAGCATGGTGTTACTTCAATCGACCACCACCTCGATGAGGTCTCGGTAACCACCGCTGACCGGCATTTTCGAACAAGAGTGCTGGTCAATTGTGCCGGTCTCCACTCCGACAAGGTGGCCCAACTGGCTGGTATCAAACCGCTGATCCGCATAGTGCCGTTCCGCGGGGAGTACTACCGACTGAAAGAGTCCGCTGCGGACCTTGTCCAACACCTCATCTATCCGGTGCCCGACCCTCGTTTCCCGTTTCTTGGCGTTCATTTCACGAGGCGCATCGACGAAACCGTTGAAGTTGGTCCGAATGCTGTCCTTGCTCTCGGTCGGGAGCACTACCGCGGCAAAAGCCCTGATTGGTCGGACCTTCGCGAAACCCTGGGTGATAGTGGGTTTCGTCGACTGGCTAGGAAACACCTGTGGTCTGGTGCCAAGGAAATGATCAATTCACGATCGACGAGGCTCTACGCCAGGCTCGCTCGAAGGTTGGTGCCCGCGGTTCGAAGCGAAGATTTCGTGGAGGGGGGTTCGGGGGTTCGGGCACAGGCGGTGAGCCTGGATGGTTCACTTGTTGACGACTTCGTAATCGAGCAGGTCGGCTCGACGGTGCACGTGTTGAACGCGCCTTCGCCTGGAGCCACTGCAAGTCTCGCTATCGGACGACACGTTGCCAAGAAAGTACACCCACTGATCCACGGGTAACGATCCCCTTAGGTGTGTAGTGTCACTGATCAGTGAGTGCTGAACAGCCAACAGTCGCAGTGATTGGCACCGGGCGTATGGGTGGCGCCATGGCAGCAACGCTTCACCGCGCTGGCTTCGACTTGATCCTATGGAATCGGAATGAAAAGAAGGCCGTCGAACTGGCCAACTCGCTCTCCGCTTCGGTCGCATCATCAGCAGCCGAGGCAGCGTCCAACGCTGAGATAACACTTACAAGCCTAAGCGACGATGCAGCCGTCAAGACTGTCTACCTGGATCCGGGCGGTGTCGTACAAGGGATCAAATCGGGTTCTATCGCCCTCGACACCAGCACCGTCGATCCTGAGACAGCCAAGGAAGTTGGCATGGCTGTGGATCAAGTTGGGGCTGGGTTCCTCGATTGCCCTGTGTCCGGAAGCGTCGCCACCGTCGAAGCAGGAGCGCTCACCATCATGGTCGGGGGGGATTCAGACCTGCTCGAAACGGTGAGGCCTGTTCTCGGCGCCTTGGCGACCAACGTGGTGCACGTAGATGGAAGGGGTTCGGGGGCAGCTACCAAGCTTGCCGTTAACGCTTTGGTGCACGGACTCAACGTGGCGCTGTCCGAGGCGTTGGTCCTCGCGGAAAAGGCCGGGGTCGACCGCTCGACGGCATACGAGGTGTTCGCCACCGGAGCCGGAGGAGCTCCGTTCGTCCGATACAAGCGCGAGGCGTATGAGAACCCAGAAGGAGCGACTGTCGCCTTCAGCCTCGAATTGGTGGCCAAAGACCTCGAGTTGATAACCGCGCTCGGCACCAGGGTTGGAGCGCCCATGAAGCAAGCGTCAACGGGTCTTGACATCGTGCGCGGAGCGATCGAATCCGGAATGGGCGACAAGGATCTGAGCGCTGTCGCCGTCTACCTTCGAGGAGAGAACGCCTAATGGCGGATCACATCGTCAAGAAAGCCGGCGACCTCGACTATGTGACACCTCCGGAGTTTCAGGGTAGAAGCACCGACTACACAGGCGACGCGGTCGTGGACGAACCCGCAGGATCGACTCAGATGGGCTTTCGCATTGCTCGTCTTGATCCGGCTGGACAGGTGGACAGTCATGTCCACTCGTTCGAGGAATCGATATACGTCACCAAAGGCGTACTGACTGTTGACACTACGGAGGGCAGTTTCGAGCTATCCGACGGTGACTACGGACTTATTCCCGTCGGCATGACACATGCTTTGCGGAACGTGTCGAAGAACAGTGTTGAGTTCGCCGAAATGAAGGCGCCGCTGCCTCGCGAACGATTCGAATATGACACCTTCTTTCCTACCCCTGTTGACGTTCAGAATGCCACACCGATAGACGTTCGCGACCCGCGAACTCGATACTTCGGGCACATCGACGCCGAGTCGATGGACCCGAGTAAGCAGACCCAGGAACGTTTGGCGGTCAGTGCGAGCATGCGCACTGCCCTGCTGGTCTATAGCGGTATCAGCGTCAAAATGATGATCGACTCCGATCTTGGCGCGGACCTGTCGACGATGTTCATGGTCCAATACGAACAGGGAGGGTTCGCAGGAGCTCACGACCATCCGCTGGAGGAGGCGTACCTGATCCTGGACGGAGAAGTCGAAGCAACCTTCGATGGAGACGTCTACCGACTCGCCCCCGGGGACTTGGCATGGGCTGGCGTCGGGTGCGTGCACGAGTTCCGCAATATCGGTGATGGCATCGTCAGATGGTTGGAGACGCAGGCGCCTCAGCCGCCTCCTCGACACTCATACCGCTTCGCTCGCGATTGGGCCTATCTGGAGAAGGCCTTAGCCGAAGACATCGAGACCGACACCAATGACCAACCAGGAGCTAACCATGGATGAATTCCCCGTCGCTACAAGTCCCGCTCCCGGAATCATGGGTGTGGATTGGGAAAACCGCGTTGACTTCGAACGTCTCCGCCAGTACCGACTGAACAGAGTCAAGAAGATGCTCGAGAAGTTCGACCTTGGTGCTGTGCTTCTGTTCGAAACGTCGAACATCCGTTACGCGACCGCGACGCAAATCGGATATTGGGCCTTCAACAAGGGTGAGCGGTGGGCCCTGGTGACCCGCGAGGGAAGGCCCCGCATCTGGGACTTCGGCTCAGCGGCGAAAGCGCACCGACTCCAGCTACCCCACATGTACGACACCCAGAACTCGATCGCCGGCAACACTGGCCTACAGGGGGCGATCGGACCCGAAACCGGGCTTCACGCCAGGGCGGTCAGAGAGATCAAGGGCGCCCTGGAAGAGGCCGGGGTAGCCGAGGAGAAGCTAGGTGTCGATCTCGCCGAGACCGCCGTCTTTCTCGCCCTTCAGGCTGGCGGTCTGAATGTTGTCGATGGCCAGCAGGCAATGATGCACGCCCGAGAGATCAAGAACAGCGACGAGATAACTCTGCTCACGCAAGCCTGCGCGATGGTCGACGGTGTCTATCAGGACGTCTACGAGATGTTAAAGCCAGGTGTGCGGGAGTCGGACGTGGTCGGAATGGTCCACGCTCGACTGTTTGAGATGGGCTCCGAGTTCGTCGAGGCTGTCAATTCGATAGCCGGGGAAAGGTGCAGCCCGCATCCACACGTCTTCTCTGACCGTCTCATCCGTCCCGGTGACCAGGCCTACTTCGACATCATCCACGTGTTCAACGGCTACCGGACGTGTTACTACCGGACGTTCGCAGTAGGGCGCGCTACCCAGGCTCAACGCGACGCCTTCAAACAGTCGCGGGAGTGGATGGACGCCGCCATCGACCTGGTGAAGCCAGGCGCCACCACTGACCAGATCGCCAAAGTGTGGCCGCGAGCCGAAGAGTTTGGGTTTGAGGACGAGATGGACGCCTTCGGGCTGCAATTCGGTCATGGCGTCGGAGTCGGACTCCACGAGAGGCCGATCATCAGCAGACTCAATTCGCTGGAAACACCAGTTGAGATCAAAGAGGGAATGCTTTTCGCCCTCGAGACATACGCACCGGCAACCGACGGTCGGTCGGCCGCCCGTATCGAGGAGGAACTTGTCGTCACCGCTGACGGCGCCAAGGTCATCACGTTGTTCCCATGCGAAGAGCTGATGGTTGCCAATGCATACTGACTCTCGCTACGACTACGCATTGCGTGAGTCACGGCTTCCCGACCCGGTCGACCGGTCTCTCGAGAACGCCGAGATCAGTCAGGACGTCCGTCTCGAGATGTACCGAAGGCTTCACGAGCTGAGACAGTTTGGCAAACGCGCCCACGATCTCTTTCTCCAAAACCTGGTCAAAGGAACCACACACCTCAGCTTGGGCATGGAGGCAATAGCCACCGGCTTCGGAGCGGCAATGCAACCTGACGATTACACATTCGCCACATATCGAGGCCATGCCCACTCGTTGGCCCGCGGAATGGACCTCGGGGCAGCAATGGCGGAGTTGCTCGGTCGAGAGAACGGGATACTTGGCGGCAAGGGTGGATCGATGCACCTCACAGATACTTCTACGGGAATGATGGGGTCGTATGCAATCATCGGTGCTCACCTCTGCGTAGCAAACGGAGCAGCCTGGTCGGCACAGATGCGGGGCTCCGACCAGGTTGCGGTCGCGTTCTTCGGGGACGGCACCACGAACATCGGTGCGTTTCACGAAGCCCTCAACATGGCGAAGATCTGGAACCTCCCGGTGGTCTTTGTCTGTGAGAACAACCTTTGGATGGAGTACACCCCGAGTGATCTGATCACCGCGGTCCCTAACCCGGCGGCGGACCGCGCTGCTTCCTACGGCCTCGAGGCCATCGTCATTGAGGGCAACGACCCTGACGCCGTCTACCTTGAAGCGAGCCGTGCTCTAGACAGGGCGCGATCCGGTAGCGGACCATCCATTATCGAAGCCGTTACCTACCGATCTGGGGGCCACTCCCGAGCTGACCCCGGCAAGTATCGGCCTCAAACCGAGGTCGACGCGTGGAACGATCGCGACCCGCTCCCCATGTAGCACGATCGACTTCTGGCCTTGGGAGCACCCGAATCCCAGCTCAGTTCAATAGAAAGGCAGGTGGCCGAAGCGATCGACGTAGCCACTGAGTTTGCGAAAGGCGGCAGGGAACCAGGAGAACACAAACTCATGACCGAGGTCTACGCCGACGGAGGCTCTCGATGGCGGAACTGAGCTATCGAGACGCTGTAGCTCATGGCATCGCTCAGGAGATGCGCCGCGACCCGAAACTGGTCATCCTCGGAGAGGACATCGCGGCCGCAGGAGGCGTCTTCAAGACCACGGTGGGCCTGCTTGATGAGTTTGGGCCCGATCGAGTCCGGGACACGCCGATCTCAGAGCAGGCGATTCTGGGGGCGGCAATGGGAGCGGCAATGACCGGCGTTCCAGTCATCGCCGAGATCATGTTCTCCGACTTCTTAGCCGTCTGCTTTGACATGCTCGCCAACGAAATAGCGAAGAGCCGGTACATGACCGACGGCCAGGTCAGTTTTCCACTGGTGGTGCGGACCGCGAATGGAGGGGGCGCCCGGTTCGGCGCTCAACACTCCCAGTCGGTCGAGAACTGGTGCATGATGATTCCCGGGCTGAAAGTCGTGGCTCCATCCACCCCCGAGGATGTCGTGGGCCTGATGGCCGCCTCCATACGTGATCCGGATCCGGTTGTCTTCTTCGAACACAAGTCGCTCATGGCGTCGAAAGCCTTAGTCCCTGATGGTGAGATCGTGCACGAGCTTGGCAAGGCCAAGATCGTCAGGTCAGGCGACGATGTCACGATCGCAGCTCTGGCCTTGATGGTCCCGCGCGCCCAACAGGCCGCCGAACGCCTTCAGAAAAAAGGCATCTCTGCAGAAGTCATCGACGTCCGCTCCTTGGTTCCGCTCGATACAAAGACTCTCTTGGCTTCCGTGGCCAAGACCGGGCGCTTCTTCACCGTCGAGGAAAACCCCAGGCTCTGCGGCTGGGGAGCAGAGCTGGTGTCAATAGTTGGTGAAGAGGCGTTCTGGGACCTCGACGGGCCCAATATCAGGATCACCACGCCCCACATTCCTTTACCGGCAGCAGCTTCGCTCGAGGACTTGGCCCTCCCATCGGTGGACAGGATCTACGAGACCGTCATGAAGACGGTCGACGGCGGGAGCCCTAAGTGACCGGGAAGGTCCTCATTCGCGGGGGGTGTGTTCTGACGCTGGGTCGAAGGACGCCCAATTACACCGAGGCGGATGTTCTGGTGGATGGCGACCGCATCGCCGAAGTCGGTGAACGGCTTCGTGCTCGCGGCGCCGAGGTGATCGACGCCACGGACACGATCGTCATGCCAGGGTTCGTCGACAGCCATCGTCACGCCTGGAAGTCGCTCTTCCGGAATCTCGGCGTCCCGGGCCAGAACGGAGCGAACATAGTGGCCTCCGCTGACTTCGGACGTCACTATCAACCTGAGGATGTCTACGCCGCGACCCTCATCGGGTTATTGGGCGCACTCGAGGCGGGGATAACCACGGTGGTGGACTGGGCGGACATTCAGTTCGACGACACTTACACCGAGGCTGCGCTCGAGGCGCATGCCGACTCAGGGTTGCGAACGGTGTTGGCTCGTGCGGTACCGAGTTGGGCCGAAGGCCATTTCGACGTTGGGTTGGGACTTCGACGCCTCATGGAGGCTCAAGCCGGCTCTCCTGTCACGATCGCATACGGGTCGGACGACCCAACTAGGGACGATCTCGATGTAATCGCCGAGGAATGGGCGCTCGCCCGAGAGCTAAGTTTTCGAATCCACACTCACGTTGGTTCGAAGAACGCCGACAAAGGTGTGGTTTCGAGTTTGGCTGAACGTGGACTCCTCGGGGACGACGTGACTCTCGTGCATTGCTCGCACCTCGAGGATCGAGAGTTCGATGCGATCTCTTCGTCGGGTGCCTCGGTCGTGTCAACACCTTCAAGCGAGATGGCGACTGGTCAAGGTTCACCTTCGATACAACAGTTGATTGACAGGAATATTCGACCAGGCCTCGGCGTGGACGACGAGCGGGTTTCCCCGGGAGACATATTCGCCCAGATGCGGGCAACGATTTCGTTCCAGCACGCGACCCATTTCGATCTCAAACTGGCAGGCAAGGGCGGTTTGCCCAGCCTCCTGAAGACACGCGATGTAATCCGCTACGCGACTACAGACGGATCGCGAGCCACGGGCCTGGGGGATGTGACGGGATCGCTCGAACCGGGCAAACAAGCCGACATCATCGTCCTCCGCGCCGATAGTCCCAACATCGCGCCGGTCAACGATCCGATCGGAGCGATCGTGTGGGGCATGGACACTTCCAACCTCGACTGGGTCTTCGTTGGTGGGAAGGCTCTCCTCCGACATGGTGTTCTCGACGCCGACGTCGACCGTGCTCGCAGCCTGGCGGCGGATGCACAAACCCGCGTGACCGCTGCTTCTGGTTTCCTGGTCGAGCCTGGTTCGGTGGAATCGACCTGATGACCGCCCGTACGCCATCGTCAGCGTTTACCGCCCTCGTGGTGGGTTCTCGTTACATGCCGGTGTATCTGGCGTTGCTTGTCTTGCTGGTGGTGGCCTCGATCTGGGCTCCGGCCGCACTGAGTGGTGTGGCTCTGCGCGCCGTCGCCCCCTTAGGTGCACTACTCGCGATCACCGCCTTGGGCCAGATGTTGGTGATCATGACCAGTGGAATCGACCTCAGTATCCCCGGGACGATGTCGCTGGCAGCGGTGGTCATGGTCGGCGTCGGCCAGCAGTCGGACGACCGTATCGGCATGGCCATCCTCGTTGCCATCGCGGCCGCCGCCGTTGTCGGCTTGGTAAACGGGATCCTGATCGGCGGGCTCAAGCTGAACGCACTCATCGTCACTCTCGCGGTGGGTTCGGTCGTGATCGGAGTGGTGAATCGCTACGGAAGCACCTTCCCGGTCCAAAGCCCGGTGCCGACTGGGTTCTCCGAATGGATCTCGACCCGTATCCTCGGTTTC
>JAZFTN010000147.1:0-4682 GCA_036446715.1 Acidimicrobiia bacterium
ATGGCCTCAACCCTCTTGAAGTCGCGATCATCAATATCGACCTCACGAAGGAGCGATCCGGAACCCGGAAGCATAGCAAGGATGTCTTTCAGAGGCCCCATCGACTTCATCATCTGAAACTGGGTGAGGAAGTCCTCGAGCGTGAATTCGCCTTTCTCGAGTTTTCTGGCAGCTTTTTCGGCCTCGGCCTCGTCAAAAACCGACTCGGCCTTCTCGATGAGAGTGAGCACGTCGCCCATGCCCAGAATCCTGGAGGCCATGCGCTCAGGATGAAACGGCTCTAACTCATCCAGACCCTCTCCAACACCGGCGAACTTGACCGGCGCACCCGTCACCTCACGAACCGAGATCGCGGCGCCACCCCTGGCATCTCCATCGAGCTTGGACAGAACCAACCCGGTCAGACCAATTTGATCCTGAAATCCTTGGGCGACGTTGACTGCATCTTGCCCCGTCATGGCGTCGACGACCAACAAGACTTCGTCGGCCGCAGCCGCCTTCTTCACGGCAGCGAGTTCCTTCATGAGGCCGTCATCGATCTGGAGCCGACCGGCGGTGTCGACAATAACCACGTCGTGTCCGGAGCGAGACGCCTCCCTCATGGCAGCCTTGACCAACTTCGGAGCCTTCCCTTCACGCTCCGCGAACACGGGGACGTCGATAGTACGACCGAGGGTCTCCAATTGGTCGATGGCGGCCGGTCGAGCCAGATCGGCGGCAACCATCAGCGGATTCCTTCCCTGGCCTTGAAGCAGCTTCGCCAGCTTGGCGGCTGACGTCGTCTTGCCCGAACCCTGAAGCCCGACCATGAGGATCGTCAATGGAGGAGACGTCTTGACTAACCCTGCTGTCTCCGAGCCCAGAGTGGTGACAAGCTCCTCGTGGACGATCTTGATCACCTGTTGACCCGGCGAGATCGATTTGGCGACATCCTCACCGAGAGCCCTCTCCCTGACCCGGGCAAGAAATGCCTTGACGACCCCGACATTGACATCCGCTTCGAGCAGAGCGATGCGAACCTCTCGGAGGGCCCTATCGATGTCCTTCTCGGACAGTCTTCCCTTGCCGCGCAATCCGACGAAGACCGACTCGAATCGTTGTGTGAGCGTGTCAAACATGAGCGCTCTAGGTTATGACGCATGGCGTTCCAAGTAGACACCGTGTTTGTGTGGGTAACCGATCTCGACGCTTCAGTTGAGTGGTACGCCATGCTCGGAATCGGAGCCGGGCCTCGTTACGGGGCCTGGCAGAACATGACCGTCGACGGGGACACGATGTTCGCGCTCCACGAAGGTGATCGTCCCGAGGGTCGGGCAACTGGAGCGGTGGCGTTCCGCGTGGATGACCTTGACGCCGAGATCGAACGGCTCGCTCGCTCTGGGATCGAGTCGACCGACGAGGAGACCACTGACACCGGTGTCGCCCGGTTCAGCACATTCAGAGACCCCGACGACAACGACATCCAGTTGTTGGAACGCACATGACTCCCGAGTCTCTTACCGTCGAGCCGCGGCCTGACTGCCCACCGGAGATCGCAGCTCATCTCCTCTATCGCTGATTATGGAGGTTCGAAGTTCGAGCATTCGTCGCAGCGCGAGGCTGAGCACCGGGGTCAAATCTGGGAGGCTCGGGTCGCCGCCGAAGCTCGGGCAACACCGCGAAGCACTTAGGCTGATCACGTGATTCCGAACACAGTCGAAGGCCTGGCGGCCAGTCTCGACGAAAAGAACTACTTTGCCGCCGAAGATCTCACCGTCGCCATCCACCTCGCTCTCCAGTTGGGACGCCCACTCTTTCTCGAAGGAGAGGCCGGGGTCGGCAAAACCGAGGTGGCGAAGGTGTTGGCCGCCCTATCGGGTAAGGAGCTCATCCGACTCCAGTGTTACGAAGGCCTGGACGTTGGTCAGGCGCTCTACGAATGGGATTACGCCCGTCAGATGATGGAGATCCGTCTACTCGAGGCACGGGGCGAAGGAGCCTCAGCCGAGGCGCGTGACATCATGAGCCGGGAGTTCCTCGTCGCACGACCTCTGCTCAAGGCCATCGAAGCGACCCAAGGGGGGCACAGACCGGTTCTCCTTATAGATGAGCTGGACCGCGCCGACGAGGAGTTCGAGGCATTCCTTCTCGAGCTGCTCTCCGATTTCCAGGTGACCATTCCCGAGATCGGAACGATCAAGGCGGACGTTCCCCCAATCGTCGTTCTCACCTCGAACAGAACGAGGGAGATCCACGACGCGCTCAAGCGGCGGTGCATCTATCACTGGATCGACTACCCGTCACCCGAGCTAGAGGCGTCGATCGTGTTGCGAAAGGTTCCAGGCGTCGAGGCCGAGTTGGCGAAAACCCTCGCCACCGCCATGGAGAAGCTGCGGACGATGGATCTGTTCAAGCCTCCAGGTGTGGCGGAGACCCTCGACTGGGCCCAATCCCTGGAGCTTCTCGGAGACGGACAGCTCACGCCGGCGCTCATAGACCGCACACTCGGGGTCGTTCTCAAATACAAAGATGACATCGATACGGTTCGCGCCAACGGTGTGGACGCCCTCGTGGGATGAGTGCCGGACCCGTCCGGGATATCGCCACATTCGCAGAAGCCCTCCGCAGTCGTGGGATGACTGTTACTCCGGACCAGGTGATCGACATGGCCAGATCTTTCACCCTCGTGGACCCGTCGAACAGAAGCCACGTCTACGCAGCGTTGCGCGCCCTCACGATCACCGACCCGGGACATCGGGTTCCATACGACGAAGAGTTCCTTCGCTTCTTCGAGGGGTTCCATCGATCCGGCGCAAACGCGGAGCAACACTCGAGGCTGGCCTCAACGTCTCAGCACAAACCAATCATCGAGTCGATTCCCGAGAAGACGATCGACGATGCAACCAGCCAATCTGGCGCGTCAGCTATCGAAAACGTTGCAGCCCGAGATTTCGCAGACCTCGATGACGACGAACTTGCCGAGGCAAAACGGATAGTCAGCACAATGTTCTGGCAGCCCTCTGATTTTGTGACTAGAAGGTGGATTCCCAACAAAAGCGGACGTCGCCCCGACCTGCGCAGAACTCTCCATAGTGCTGTTGGACCCGAGGGCGATCTCATGGCGATCAGCATGAAAGGACGTCGCCTGAAACAGCGGCCACTCATCGTCATCGCTGACATTTCCGGGTCGATGGAGCGTTATGCCGACCTCTTCTTGGTTTTCGCTCATGCCGCGCAGAGCAAGATCGATCAAGTCGAGGTCTTCACTTTCTCAACCCACCTCACTCGAATCACGCCAGATTTGGCGAAGTGCGACCCCAGAGCGGCACTGTCCAGTGTCACGCACACAGTCACCGACTGGTCAGGCGGCACAAAGATCGGGGAGGCCTTCGCAGACTGGAATAAGTCCTGGAGCAGACGTCTCGCGCGGGGCGGTCCGATCCTGATGGTGTTGTCCGATGGGTGGGATTGTGGGGATCCTCAGCTCCTGTCGATAGAGATGGGACGACTGGCCAGATCAGTTCACCGTGTCCTCTGGCTCAACCCCCTCGTTGCTCGAAAGGACTATCAACCCGCCACCAAAGGGATGAAGGCCGTGCTCCCCCATGTCGACCACCTCTTACCGGCAGCCAGCGTTCACGACCTGCGGGGTGTCGTTCGATTACTCGAGTCAACTCTCAGCAAGACACCTATTCAGAGACGCCCACCCATTATGTGATCTGTCGGGTTATCGGTAGTTCGACAACACGAGACCTGAGTCCCGTGTAGGTTCCGAATCGTCCACAGCAGAGGAGCATCCATGTATCCCAGCAAGTTCGACTATCTGACGCCGGAGACTCTCGAGGAGGCCCTCGCGGTTCTCGCAGAACACGGCGACGAGGTGAAAATCCTCGCCGGGGGGCAGAGCCTGATTCCGATGATGAAACTGCGCCTCGCCGAGCCATCCACCCTTCTGGACGTCAACAGAATCCCGGGCCTGGACAGCCTGAGCAGAAGCAACGGGACTCTTCACTTCGGATCACTGGTCCGTCACAACGACGTCGTGAAATCCGAGACGGCTAATGCCAATCACACCGTTACCAGTGCCGCACCCTGGATCGCCGATCCAATCGTGCGAAACCTCGGCACGGTCGCAGGTTCATTAGCCCATCATGACCCGGAAGGAGATTGGGCGTCGGTGATGCTGGCCTGCGGTGCAGAACTCGTACTGACCAGCAGCACGGGAGAGCGGGTCGTCGGCATCGACGACTTTCTGGTCGACATGTTCACCACGTCATGTCAGCCAAACGAGATGGTGACCGAAGTGCGAGTGGCCGCTCATAGCGCAAGCGGTGGAGGCAACTATCAGAAGTTGGAGAGAAAGGTCGGTGATTACGCGACGGTTGGCGTGGCCACAAGTCTCGAGTTGGACGAGACCGGCAACATTGCCTCGGCAGGCATCGCTCTGACCTCGGTCTACGCCCACAATCTCAAGGTGATCGAGGCCGAGCAATCTCTCATAGGTCAAACACCGAGTGACGACCTGTTTGCCGAAGCAGGGCGAATTGCCTCCCAAGCGTGTAACCCGGCTTCGGACTCGCGCGGGTCGGCCACATACAAACGTCACATCGTGCACGTTTTCACCACGCGGGGACTAGCCAAGTCGCTGGAGATTGCCCAGGGAGGTCAGTCGTGAACATCACAGTCACCGTCAACGGAATGCA
>JAZFTN010000148.1:0-5105 GCA_036446715.1 Acidimicrobiia bacterium
TCGAATTCGATCTAGCGGAGTTTCTCATCGGGTTCTTCCAGGCGTTCATCCCGGGTGACGCCACGGACGAAGGGAAGGCCGAGATCGATGCCATCGCAGAGGAGCTCCGTTTCTTGTTTGTTATCGACGAGACGGTTTCCAATATGACGACCTGGTTCGACGCCGAGGCGGGATACGCCCGTCAGGCCGAGTTCTCCATGAGCACGAGCATCGTCATGGACATCAATATGCCCGACGACGAGACGGGTGAGATGGTCACCTTCGGCATGGAGATGGGCATCGCCCAGGATGTCACCTATCGCCTGATCGACGCCACCAACGCGTAGTCCGCACAAGAGGGATTGACCTCTTCTGATGCACGAGATGAGTTCCTCCGAGGTCTGGGAACATGCTCGAGGATGGGCGGTGATGCGTTCGTTCGTCTATTACCAACGGGAGAACTTCATCCCTGAAGGTCTTGTCGAGGGGCGCGATGTCATCGACTTCTCCGCCGGCTTGGGCGATCTCTCCAACTATGTCGCCTCCCTCGGTCCGTCGAGCCTGATTGCCACGGCCCCGGAGGAGCACGCACCGCGCCCTTCATTGTTACCGGATTCGGTGGAATGGATGACCGGCGTGGGCGCTGACCAGATTGCCGAACTGCTACCCGAAGAGAGTGCCGACGTGATCCTGGCGCGCATGGTGATCCAGTTCCCGACGGTGGAGAGCGACGCCGTCGATGTCGACCAGATCCTGATGCAGATGCGCGGAGTCCTGAGCACAGGCGGCTCCATCGTGATGACGACGCACAGCTACTTCTCACTGCCGCAATTACGAGGCGATCCTTCCCGCGTCGACGATCAGTTGGCCGCAGTCGAGGCCGACGTTCTCCCCCTCCTCGATGCCAAAGATGCCTTCACACGCGGTGTTGCCCGGGAGACGATGGGTCTCATCGAGCTCGTGCGCTACCTCGACTTGCCTCCGCGGGATGGCCCGTTCGGACAGACGGGCTTCGGTCTGAAGATCCCGATGCTGGTCAACTCGGTCGTCGCCCAAGGCTTCACCGTCGACAGTGTTGAGGAAATCGAGCCTTTCACATATCCCATCGGACTCCAGAAGAGCATCGCCGACAACGCTGAATCGGTGATCGAGCTCGGAGAGCAGGTGATGGTCATCAAGCGCCGGTACCTCACCTCGGCTGAGGCCAGGGATCCTTACTTACGACCAGCCGTCCTGGCGAGAATGATCGCCGAGATTGGTGAGCTGCTACCGGTGACGACCGTCCCGATCGTGCGTCTCTGCGTAACCAAGAAGTAGTCGGATTCCTGGCAAATCAGAAGGCTCGTCTCCAGTAACTACTTCGGAATAGAGGGCGTGGATACCCTGCGGATCGATGTCACCAACGAGACGTGCGTTGCTCTGGCTGATGTCGGCGTTTTACGTGGCCAACGGTGTGAACCACTTCATCAGTCCCGACGCATATTTGCAGATAATCCCCGATTTCGTTCCCGTGCCGCTTGCGGTTGTGTACGTGTCGGGTGTTGTCGAAATCATCCTTGGCGTCGCAGTCTTGTTCGGGCCGACTCGCATGATGGCGGCCTGGGGATTGATCATCCTGCTGGTGGTCGTCTTCCCGGCCAATATCAACGTGGCGGTCAACGACCTTGTGTTCCTTGGTGAAGAGCCCAACTCCTTGGTGAACTGGCTGCGGCTTCCTGTGCAGGCTGTTCTCATTGTTTGGGCGTGGTGGTACACCCGGGTCCGACGAGCCCAGAACCGGGCTCGTCCAGCTTGATTGACACCCTCTACCGCCGGGGGCGACCCCGCCAGGTCGTGTAGACGTGTTTCATCATCGCCAGCGAGTAGGCGGGCAGGGTGAGCAGTTCCTCTTGATCTGTTGGCACATGAGGCTCATCCGAAGGCTCGATGTCCCCAAGATTTCTCACAGGGATGTCCACTGACGTCGATTCCTCATCTTCTTCCTCAGACAGGATGTCTCCGAAGGGTTCATCCACCTCCGGCTCAGAAACCGGCTCGACCACAATCGGAGGCCGCGTCGCGGAGGTCTTCGCCTCGGCGAGCTCACCCCGCATCTCAGAGACTCTCTCTCTGAGGAATACCGTCTCGGTTTCGGACTTGGCCGCTCTCTCCCGGGCCTCTGCAAGCTGCTGACCGGCCTCATGGAGATTCCCCAGCTGCATCAGCATCTTGTTCCACGCGTCGAGGGGCACAAGCATTGTTCCCTCCGGGATCACAGGCTCGGGATCGGTTTCGTCCCCGGTCTTCGGAATCTCCGGTACGGGTTCCGGATCCGTGCTCGGGATCGGCGGCGGAGTCGGCCTCACGGGCGCCGGCGGCTCGGGTTTCACTTCTCGTCCGAGCTCATCTGCGCGTTGGCGGATTCCTCTCAGCGACACCATGCGAAGCTGACCGACGGGCGCCTCCTCCAGATAGGTGGGTACGGCGTCGCGTCGAGCCCACTTGCGAAGTGTGGAGACAGGGATTCCGGTGAGATCGGTAGCTTCGCGCAATGTCATCCAGTCGACGTCGTCGCGATCGTCGCGGTCGGGCCGCTGCTCATGCCGGCCCTTGGTGGCCTTTGATGAGCGAAGCGCCTCAGTTTCCCAGAGAAAGGCGGTGTCGCTGTCAGCCATGGCCCGGATCATACGGGCAGCTCTCTAGGATGGCGGCCGAGGAGGCCCCTTCAGCATCTGATGACATCTTCGAGACTCCAGCCAAGACCGTCAGAGGAGGAGGTGCGTTCCCTTGTCGAGCGAATCGTTGACGGTGTCATCTCGGTGGAAGCCCAAACACCACCTGAGGATTCTGAGAAGGAAACCAGTCCCGACACGCCGGATTCGGTTGGGGATGGGACGATCGCCATAGGGGCCGATCATGGAGGCTATCCACTCAAAGAACGGATCTCGTTCCGACTGAAGGAAGCCGGCTGGGAGGTCGTCGACTGCGGGACCGACTCCCAGGAGGCGGTTGACTACCCGGAATATGCCCTCGCCGTGGCCCGGAAGGTTGCTGATGGCGAGTGCCAGTGGGGGATCATGATCGATGGCGCCGGCATCGGGTCTTCGATGGTTGCCAACAAGGTTCCGGGAGTCCGGGCGGCACTTTGTTATGACCTTTCATCGGCTCGAAACAGCCGTGAGCACAATCATTCCAATGTCCTCACGCTCGGCGCAGCGTTGATCGGCAACGGTTTGGCATACCAGATTGTGGAGGAATGGCTGTCCACTGAGTGGTCAGGTGGTCGTCATGCCCGTCGGGTTGCCATGATCGACGCGCTGGATCAGCAATACTCCAAACCTGAATGAAGAAGTCGTGTCATGAATCGTGAGGTCCTGGTCGAGGCCATCACCCGAGAGGTCCTCTCGGTGCTCTCGACGCGATTCGATATGGCCGAGACGGGAGACAAGGTTCGAGAGGTCGTCGCCAATGGCGCCGACAGGGTCGCCTTCCACGGCGAAGCGGCGGATGTCCCGCTCGACGTGGCGCAATACATCGATCACACCCTCCTCGCGGCTGACGCAACGGCTGAAGACATCGACGTGCTCTGTTCCGAGGCCGAGCAGTACGGGTTCGCCTCGGTCTGCATCAATCCCACGTGGGTGAAACGGGCCGCCAAGAACTTGCGTGGAACCAGTGTGCCGGTGTGCACGGTCATCGGTTTTCCGCTTGGCGCCACCACCACCGACATCAAGGCCACCGAGGCAAGAAAGGCTCTCCGCGACGGCGCCCGTGAGATCGATATGGTCATAAACATCGGAGCCCTCAAGTCGGGCGACCACGAACTGGTATACAACGACATCGCCAAGGTTGTGGACGCGTCTCGTGAAACGGGGGCGATTTGCAAGGTGATCCTGGAGACAGCGCTCCTCACAGATGAGGAAAAAGTGATTGCTTCGGCGCTGGCGAAGAGAGCAAAGGCGGACTTCGTGAAAACCTCAACCGGGTTCGGGCCCGGCGGAGCAACGGTCTACGACGTAGCCCTGATGCGCGAGACCGTGGGACCCGACATGGGCATCAAGGCATCCGGTGGTGTTAGAACTGCCGATGACGCCGAAGACATGATCGCGGCCGGCGCCACCAGGATCGGTGCCTCCGCGGGAGTGCAAATTGTCGGCGGATCAGATGGAGGAGATAGTGGCGAAAGGTATTGAGCTCAGGTCCTACGCGTTTCTGGACAGCTTGCAGCCGCAATATGCGGCGTTTCTGGGCACCGTTGCCCAAGGATTTCTTCCCCTGGCAGGGGATGCCTCGCTCTGGGTCGAGGTCGCACCCGGAATCGAGATCAATCGTCTGACGGACGTTGCCCTCAAGGCCACAAACGTCAAACCGGGTCTTCAGATCATCGAGCGGTATTTCGGCGTGCTCGAGGTCCACTCGCCGGATCAGGCCGAGGTGCGGGCCGCAGGCGAGGCGATACTCGAAGGCATCGAGCACTCTGAGGACGACCGGATGAAGCCCCGCATTCTCAGCTCCCAAATCATCCGGCGGATCGATGATCACCACGCCCAGCTCATCAACCGGACGAGACACGGAGAGATGATCATCCCGGGTCAGACTCTCTATGTCCTCGAGTGCGAACCGGCGGCCTACGCGTCATTGGCTGCCAACGAAGCCGAGAAGGCTGCCGAGATAAACGTGCTCGAGGTGCGAAGCTTCGGGTCGATGGGTCGCATCTACCTCGGTGGCGAGGAGCAGGACATTGATGTGGGATGGCAGGCGGCGGTGACCGCATTGGAAGGTCTGACGGGAAGAGAATCCGAATAATCGAAGTTCCGATTGAGAACGAAGGAAAGGAGGAGCTTCATGGCTGAAGCTCTGGGAATGATCGAAGCGCGCAGCTACCCGGCGATGGTGGAGGCGGCCGATGCCATGGTCAAGGCGGCCAAGGTCGAGCTGGTGAGCATGGAAAAGACAGGAGGCGGCTACATAACTGCCGTTGTCCGTGGTGATGTTGCGGCGGTGAAGGCCGCGGTCGACGCGGGTGTCCGCGGCGCCGAGAAGGTCGGCGAAGTGACCGCTACCCATGTCATTGCCCGTCCGCATGTCAACGTGGATCTCGTGTTGCCCCTGGGCCGTCAGGATCAGGCGCAGGACGATCTCGGCTG
>JAZFTN010000149.1:0-5156 GCA_036446715.1 Acidimicrobiia bacterium
TCCCAGGACCAACTCGTAGGCCACAAACCGATCTCCCTTCGTTGGGTCGAATCCACCCCATGTGGGATTGGAGAAGTGGGAGCTGGCGGCCGCCACCCTGTCGGGGAGGGCCGGAGCCAGTGCCCCGAGGATGGCCTCGAACACCCGATAGCAGATGATCGCTCGGGGGCCTCCACCCGCCGGCCTTCTCGGGTTGAGGAAGGAGCCCTCTGGAGCAGAGATGTCAATTGGACGGAGGGCACCGGCATTCATCGGGCCAAAAGGGTCGGTGAGGCATTTGATTGCTGCATAGCCATAGGACTTCGTGTAGTTGAGATAGGCGTTGAGACCGGACTCGGTTTGGGGAGAGGAACCGTCGAAGTCGAGTGCGAGCCGGTCGCCGTCGACGGTCACCGCCACTTGGACGATCAGAGGATCGGAGCCCGGCCCGTAATCGTCGAGATGGTCGGTGAACTCATACCGGCCGTCCGGAATAGACGCAATTGCCTTCCGCATGGTGACCTCGGTTTGGTCGAGGATGACCTCGATGCAGCTCTCGTACACGTCCAGCCCATGTCTCTCGACCAGGTCCTGGAGCCTGAGCTCGCCCACCTTCAGTGCGTTTCTCTGTGCCATGAGGTCACCACGGAGGTTGTCCGGCGTCCGTGAGTTGGCGGCAATCAGCTCCAGTGCCGCTTCGTTGGGCACCCCTGCGTCCACGATCTTGGTCGGCGGTATGAACAGGCCCTCCTGGTGATAGTCGAACACCCCCTCCACCGCCTGACTTCCAGGTCTGGCTCCACCCACGTCGGTGTGATGGACGATGTTGACCACGAAGCCGACGAGGTCGTCGCTATGGAATGCCGGTTGGGTCACGAAGAAGTCGGGCAGGTGGCCAGAGCCGAGGGCGGGATCGTTGAGAAGCATCACGTCGCCTGGCAATAGAGTCTCGGCCGGAAAGGCCTCCAGCATGTTGAGAACGGCGAAATTCATGGCCCCCATGTGCCCGGGGCTGTACGGGCCTTGTGCGCTCATCCGTCCACTCCGATCGAAGATCGCAACAGAGAAATCCTGGCCTTCACGGGCCTGGGCCGAGTAGGCGGTCCGGTGGATGGTGGTGCCGACCTCAACCGCAATCGACTGAAGGCCGCCCCAGACGACTCCGAGGGTGATGGGGTCGGGCCGGCTCATCAGGCGACTCCGATCCGGACGGTCCCATACACATCGACCAATCCCTCGAGTCCGGGTGGGATGACGGTTGTCGACTCCCTCTCTTCGATGATTGCCGGCCCCTTCACCAACTGATGTGGCGCCAGGTCGTAACGGCTGAACACCGGTGTCTCGACGAACCCGTCGGTCTCGGGAAAGTAGGCGGCCCGTGACTCGGACGGTATCGCAACCCGTGGTCGGTCGTCTGATTCGATCTTGGGAACCTCGAGGGGAGGGCTGTCGCCGTATGCCGTGAGTTTCCACGTGGTCGCCTCAACCTTCTTGTCGGGGCTGGCGAACCCGTATCTCTTCGAGTAGACCTCATCGAAGGCGTGCCTGACCAGATGGAGTGCCCGGGTGGTCACCAGGCCGTCTGGAATCTGGACGGCCAGCTCGAAACCCTGGCCCACGTATCTGAGGTCCACCTCTCTCACCATCCGCACTGGTTTGGCGTCGGTCGACTCCTCGATGACCCGAGATGCCTCGGTCTCCATCTCGTCGTAGATCCTGGTCAATCGGCTCGGGTCGAGTCCGTCGAGCGGGGCGACAAAAGAGCGCGATGTGTCGAATTTCACATCGGCGGACAAAAGCCCGATCGCCGAGGCGACCCCGGCTGCGGCAGGGATCAGGACCACCGGCATCCCCAGGGCTACGGCCAAACGACAGGCATGGGCGGGTCCGGACCCTCCCGTCGCGACCAGCGCCAGGTCTCTGGGATCGTTGCCACGCTCTATTGAGACAACACGCGTCGCCATCTCCATGTTCAAGTTGACGATACGGTGAACTCCCCATGCGGCCTCCTCTGTGGAGATCCCGAGTGGTTCCGCTACCTTCTCCCTGAGTGCCCCCCTTGCCGCATCGAGGTCCAGCGGCATCGAGCCACCCGCGAATCGGTGAGGGCTGATATACCCAAGAACGAGATCGGCGTCGGTCACGGTCGGTTCAGTGCCACCCAGCCCGTAGCAAACCGGCCCCGGGACAGAGCCGGCGCTGTCGGGACCGACCTGAATGATTCCCTGGGCGACGCGGGCGATGCTTCCGCCCCCTGCCCCGATCTCGACCAAGTCGAGACTTCTGACGTTCATCGGGATACCGCTTCCCGGCGCCAGACGTACCTTGTGCAGCTCGAACTGTCCGACTGTGGAAGGTTGGCCATCGGTGACCAGCGAGAGCTTGGCCGTCGTTCCGCCCATGTCGAAGGCGACCAGGTCGTTGTGGCCTGAGATCTCGCCGAACTTGGCGGCGATGAGTGCCCCCGCAGCGGGACCCGACTCGATCATTCGTACCGGAAAGTCCGCCATCGACTCCGCAGTGGCCACCCCTCCACCCGACTGCATGATGAACAGTCGTCCGCCGTAACCGCGGGCCCCAAGCTGACCAACCATCGTTCTCAGATACTCGCTGACCGCTGTGATCAGATAGGCGTTGACCACAGTGGTGCTCGTTCGCTCATACTCCCGAAACTGCGGGGAGACCTCCGAGGAGAGGGAAACCACCATGTGGGGCGCCTCCTCGGCGACCAACTCGGCAAACCGGCGCTCGTGGTCCGGATTGAGATAGCTGTGGAGGAAGCACACGGCGAGAGACGTGACGCCTCGTTCAGATATCTCACGAACGGCTGCGCGCGCTGAGGCCTCGTCCATGGCGTCACGCACCGTTCCGTCGGCCAGCACACGCTCTTCTATCTCCCATATCCAGGACCGATCGATGAGTGGGTCGGGCTTGGTGATCTGAAGGTCATACACCTGATAACGCTTCTCCCTCCCGATCTGGAGCACGTCCCGAAACCCCACAGTTGTCGCGAGGGCGACTCCCTCCCCCTTTCTTTCGATGACGATGTTCGATCCGAGAGTTGTTCCGTGAACGACCCTCGTCACCTCGTTGAAGTCGACCCCCGCGTCTTCGAGAAGGGCCTCGAGCCCGGCGATGCATGCCTCAGAGGGATCGGGATAGGTGGTTAGGCGCTTGCCCGTGTGCCAGCGGCCTTCTGCGTCCTCCAGGACGAAGTCGGTGAATGTGCCGCCGACATCGAATCCCACCCTGATCATTTGTCTTCGCCGAGAACGCCCCGGCCGATGATCCCACGGAGGAGCTCGGAGGTTCCGCCGCCGTACAGCAGAAAGCGTGCGTCCCTGAAGTAGCGCTGAGCCGCGTACTCCATGGCAAATCCGTAGCTGCCAAAGATGCGTGTTGTCTCATCGACGATCTTCGCGCAGGCCTCGGTGGCAAAGAGTTTGGCCATGGCCGAGTGATGTGGGCTGGATTCCTCCCTATCGATTCGGGCGGCCGCGTCATCGGTCATCAGCGAGGATGCATAGAGAGAGGTCTCCATCTCGGCCAGCTTGTGCTCGATGCTCTGGAACTTGCCGATGCTGCGTCCGAACGCTTGACGTTCTTTCGAATACGCCACCGCGTCTTCGAGTGCGCGTCTCGAGAGCCCAACCGCAAGGGCCGCGGTCACCACCCGAATCTCGGACAGCACACCTCCGATATTCCTCACACCATCGCCCTCCTCGCCGAGGAGGGCATCGTCAGGAACGAAACAGTCGTCAAACGACACTTCCGAAGTCAGACTGGATCTCACGCCCAGTTTCTCGATTGGTCTACCCACCGAGAACCCCGGATTGTCCACATCCACCACGAACAGTGCGATGTTTCGGATACCCGCCTCGTCACTGGTCTTGGCCCCCACCGTGAGAAAAGAGGCAACGGGGGCGTTCGTGATCCACGTCTTGGCTCCGTTGATCACCCAGCCGTCGTCGACTTTCTTCGCCCGGGTCTTCATGGCCCCGAGATCCGATCCGGCATCCGGCTCGGTCAACGCGAAGGTGGCGACCGACTCCCCCCTCAGGGCAGGAAGCAGGTATCTCTCGTGGTGTTCGAGCGTGCCGTATCGGTGGACGAAGTGCGTTCCCATGAGGCTCTGCATGGCACAGATGGCAGCAAGCGAAAGACTCCCGAAGGCAAGCTCGGTGTACATCACGCAGGCGGTGCCGAAGTTCGCCCCCTGACCTCCAACGTCCTCTGGGTAACGCAGTCCGAAAAAGCCGAGTTCGCCCATCCTCTCGAACAGGGCCTCGGGAAACACACCGTGTCGATCGAGTTCTTCGGCATTGGGCGAGACCTCGGCCGCAACGAAAGATCGAACCGAGCCTCGAAACAGATCACGCTCCCCGGCCGCCATCAAAAGATGTCCAATGGCTCTTGGTATTCGCCGAACTCGGCCCGCAGAGTCGAGAAGATTTCTCCGATGGTCGCATATGCCCTGACACATTCGACCGTCGCCGGCATGATGTTCGTCTCCGGGTCACGCGCCGCCTTCTCGAGGGACGAGATGGCGGCTGCGACCGCCTCCTCATCCCGACTCGCCCGTACATCTGCCAATCGTCTCGTCTGCTCCGCAAGCGCTCCCGGGTCATGGGTGAACAGTCCGGTCGGAGTGTGCTCGTCGGTTTGGGTGAAGATATTCTCACCCACGATCAGGCGCTCGCCCGCTTCGACCGCTGCCGAATGCTTGTAGGCCTCGTCGAGCACGACCCGGGCTATGTGACCACTCTCGATGGACCGCGCCATTCCACCACGCCGGGCAACATCGTCCATCAACTCGAGGATGCGCCGCTCGTATTCGTCGGTGAGCGATTCGACGAAGTACGAGCCGGCAAGAGGGTCGGCGGTATCGGCCACCCCGGTCTCGTACGCGATGATCTGCTGGGTGCGAAGCGCGGTCAGCATGGCCTGCTGGTCGGGGATCTCGAACGCCTCCTGCCAGGTGTTCACCGTGAGACTCTGGACACCTCCCAGCACCAGGGCCAGGGTTTCCACCGTAGCTCTGACAATGTTGTTCAGAGGCTGTCTGTGGCTGAAGGTGGAGCCGCAGGTGCCGGCGAACCAGAGGAATCTCCACGAGCGCGGGTCTTTGGCGCCATATCGCTCCTTCATCAACCGCGCCCAGATCCTGCGACTTGCCC
>JAZFTN010000150.1:0-11649 GCA_036446715.1 Acidimicrobiia bacterium
TCGGCGTGAACCACAATCTGAGGTGGTGTGGTGGTGGTCTCATCTCCTGTAGTGGCACAAACTTGCACCAACCCGTCCGCCATCCGCTGTGAATAAGCGTCGAACAAACCGGTTTGCGGGTCGGGACCGATCTTGTCGGCCCGGTCTCTTATGGCGGTTTCCACTATCTCCAATTGAAGGTGAGGTAGATGAGCGGTCAATCTCCCTGATGCACCGTCGAGAGTCCGCTGGATCCACAAGGCCCGCACCCGGTGAGCTTCGGCCTCATCGACAGCCGTGGGAGGGTTCGCCCTACGGGCCTTGCGATCCAACAGAGCATTAGACAATCCAAGGGCTTCTTCGATCAGCCCAGCTTCGGTGTCAGCAGTAGCCATCCGGGAGATGGCGTCGGTCTGGTCCAAAGAAAGGTCACCAGCCGCAAACCGTTCAGACAACACCGGAAGATCCTCCAGTCTCCGGGCCACGGAAACCAGTCGACGTGCCGTGTCGGGACGGAGCCGTAACCGGACAGAAACCCAATCGGACAATGACCGGGCTCCGTCCCGCATCCAAGTTTGAGACACGTCGGCAGCCTGGATCAGGACACAAAGCTCGGCGGCGGAAGCAGCATGAAGTCCGCCGAACTGATCGAAACCCCGGTCGATCTCATCTGGTGTGGCTTGAAACCAATCCATACCCTCGAACATACGTTCGACCAGGGACAGATTCAAGAGGTTCGACCCCAAAAACCAGAAAAATCTCAAAGAATTCAGGAATCGGCCCTATAGATGAGGCCTTCGTCGCCGGCGACCCAGGTCGTCATCCGATCACTCTCTATCTCGACCCGAAATCCACCTTCCAGGGCGCTGATGACCCGGCTGTCCTGTGAGGAAAGCTCCGCTGGACACTCGCCATTGGCAGCGAAGCTGGTGAACTGCACCTCGGCTCCGGATGTCACATAACTACCGACGACGGTGCGGCAACCAGTCGACCCGATGAACGATCCATCGGTGAAAAGCTCAAGGGTCGCTCTCTCGCCTGATACGGACGAAACGGTGTCGTCCTGGATCAAACCATCGAGCACCCACACCGTGCCGGTCAGTTCCGCAGTTGGGACAGGTTCGAGCTCAACAAACACCAAGTCGGCCCGGGATCCGGTCATGACCAGTTTCCCGTCGATGGTCTCGGCTGCCTCGACGGTGAAGAGTGCGCTTATGTAGACCCGCTCTAACCCAATCACCGATGTGGGTGAGCAGGCCATTTCGGTCATGGCGAACTCGGTGATGGAGAAGATTCCCCCGGAGACTTGATAGGTGCCTCCGTATCCATTGCACGCCGCGGTTCCGGTGATCTTGTCACCTTTCAGAGTCATCGTGATCGGATGGGAGGCAACGATGGGGAGGGGCTCGCCGTCGAAGGCTCCTGTCTCGAGCTGCCATGCCCCTTCGAGATTGTTCGTCGAAACGGAGCAAGCAGCAACAACGAGCCCCAGCACAGTCAGCCAGATGATTCTCCTCATGTCACTTCGACGTTTCTGAACCCCCATGCGGTTTCACAGAACGATCGCAGCGCCGCCCGCGAGGACAACGCCTGTCCACAGATGGAGCTGAGCGGTGAGTTTCAGAGCCCTGATCAGCTCCATTCCATTGGTCTTGGCGTTGATGATCCGGACCGGTCCAACGGCGAATGGAGCCAGGAGGGCGGCGAACATGGTCGCCTGCGAAGTCCACCCGGCGAGAGCGAAAGCCACGATCATTGGGTAAGCGCCGTATACGAGGAAGGCAAACAGGAATTGTGTTCGCTTGCGACCGAGAATCACTGCGAGGGTCCTTTTCCCGGCGACGGCATCAGTCTCGATGTCCCGGTAGTTGTTGACGACCAGGATCGCGGTGACAAGCATTCCTACCGGGACGGCCAGAAGCCACACCGACAGCGGGGCGGTCATGTCGTGGACGTATCGGCTCCCCACCGTGGCCACGAGGCCGAAGAAGACGAACGCGGAGACCTCGCCGTATCCCCGATAGCCGTAGGGGATGGGTCCACCGACGTAGCCGAGCATGGCGAGCACCGAAGCCACCCCGATGACCAGGATCAAAGGGCCGGCGATCGAAGTCAAGACAACTCCCGCCACACCTGCCACTCCGACAGCAATCCAGGTCGCGGTCCACATCCGCTTTGGCGTGATTACGCCGAGTGCCACCATCCTTGGCGGTCCCAACCTGTTCTCCGTGTCGGCCCCGCGCTTGGCATCCGAGGCATCGTTGGCGAAGTTGGCCGCGATCTGTATTGCCAGCGCGCCGACGAGTGCCCAGGCAAAGGCATCGAGCCTGAATACTCCGTCACCGTCGGCGAGGCCGGCGCCGACCAGAACCGGGACAATCGCGGCCGGAAGTGTGTGAGTTCGGGCGGCCGTCCTCCAGGCCTGGAGTCTGGTCAAGAGCTCAGTAGTGCCAGGGGAACTGTTTGAAATCGGCTTCCCTCTTCTCGAGAAACGAGTCCCGGCCTTCCTGTGCCTCGTCGGTCATGTAGCCGAGCCTGGTCGCCTCGCCGGCGAAGATCTGCTGGCCGACCAGACCATCGTCGATCATGTTGAAGGCGAATTTGAGCATGCGCTGCGCTGTTGGGCTCTTGGCAGCAATCTCGGCGGCCCATTCCAACGCCACGGTTTCCAGGTCAGCATGGGGGATCACAGCGTTGACCATGCCCATCTCGAAGGCTTCCTGAGCCGAGTACTCGCGTCCGAGGAAAAAGATCTCCCGAGCCCTCTTCTGACCTACCTGTCTGGCGAGGTAGGCAGATCCGTAGCCGGCGTCGTAGGACGCAACATCGGAGTCGGTCTGTTTGAAGATGGCGTGTTCCTCCGATGCCAGGGTCAGGTCGCAGACCACATGGAGACTGTGTCCGCCGCCAACCGTCCAACCGGGTACGACGGCGACAACCACCTTGGGCATGAATCGAATCAGCCTCTGAACCTCGAGGATGTGAAGCCGACCGACCCGACCCTGGTCAACGGTTTCTGCTTCCTCGCCATCGGCGTACTTGTATCCGTCCTTGCCTCTAATCCGTTGATCGCCACCGGAGCAGAAGGCCCAGCCCCCATCTTTTGGTGATGGCCCGTTCCCGGTGAGGAGCACGCAGCCGACGTCTGTGGTCTGCCGGGCATGGTCGAGAGCGATGTAGAGCTCGTCGACAGTGTGAGGACGGAAGGCATTGCGCACCTCGGGACGATCAAAGGCGATTCGCACGGCGCCGACCTCTCTGGCGCGATGATAGGTGATATCGGTGAAGTCGAATCCGGGAACCTCGTCCCAGGCTGATGAGTCATAGATGTCAGAAACCACGAACCGAGAGGATACGGGCCAGAATCGTCTTGTGATCGAATGGTTGAGTCGCATCGACCCTGACCGACCGTTTCTCAAGACTGTCGACAGCGTCTGGAGCTATGGAGAGACCCTCTCTGAGGTTGTACGACGCGTCACTAGCGAGGTCGCGACACTACGTCCCGGGTTGGATTCCGACTCGGTGTTCGACTGTCTTGCCGCCATCGCAGGCGCCGGAGCGTTGGTGCTTGGGCCAGGTGTCGAAGAGTCACAGCAAGCCGTACCCGCCGAAACGGCTCTGGTGGTTTTCACCTCCGGCACCGGTGGCCGTCCCAAAGGCGTCCGCTTGACGATGGACAACCTGGAAGCCGCCTCAGGCGCCTCAATCGAACATCTCGGTCACGACGGGTCCGACACCTGGCTCCTGGCGATGCCGCTCCATCACGTGGCTGGAATGTCCATCCTGGTCAGATCGATATATGCCGGTGGGTCGGTGCGTCTCCTTCCCGGATTCGATGTCGACACGTTCTCAGTCGCCATGGGTGAGGATGTGACGATGGTCTCGGTGGTGCCGACGATGCTTCACCGGATCCTCGAGCACGACGCGGGGCCGTACCAGGGTCTGCGTGCGGTTCTTGTCGGTGGGGGTCCGATTCCAGACGGACTGCTCAGAAAGGGCGCAGAAGCCGGTCTTCCTGTTCTGCCCACTTATGGAATGACTGAGACATTTGGCCAGGTGGCGACTCTCAAACCGGGCTCACCGCTGGAGAGTCGGGCCCATCCACTTCCCGGGATCCGACTTCGCATCGAACCGGACGGTCGAATAGCCGTGAAGGGTCGTCAGTTGTTTGCTGGATACCTGGGTGCGCCAGACAGAGATGACGATTGGTTCATCACCAGCGATCTTGGAGACCTCAATGACGACGGTGCTCTGCGAGTCGCCGGGCGTGTCGATGCTGTCATTGTCACCGGGGGAGAGAACATCGACCCGGTGCGCGTCGAGGTCGAATTGCTGGCACACCCCGGCGTGGTTGATGTGATCGTGGTTGGTATTCCTGACGAGAAATGGGGCGAGATCGTGGCGGCGGCCTATGTGGGCTCTGCGACAGAAGACGAACTGGTCTCCGATCTAGGTGAGCGGCTACCCCGTCACATGATTCCCTCGAAATGGTCATCGGTGGATGCGATACCGATGACCGCTCTCGGCAAACCGGATCGGTCAGCCGCCCGGACTCTCCTGGAGGTTTAGGGCCCCCTTCTCTTTCTTCAACCCCCAAGCCCCGATGATCACCGCCACCACCATGATCCCCGAAGCTATGCCGAAGATGGTGTGCAACCCGGCTACCTGTGCCAATGGATCGGCCGCCGACGCACCGCCGTCAGGGAGAACGCCTCCGTTTTCGGCGGTGACACGAGCGACCCAGATTGATCCGAGGACGGCGATGCCAACGATTTGCCCGAGAAGCCTGGTGAGATGGAGCAGCCCGCCGGCGACACCCGTGTACTCGGGCGGGACGCTGCCCATGATGGCGCTGTTGTTGGGAGACTGAAAGATCCCGATGCCTATTCCGTAGGGCACGGCAAGTACGGCGAAGTGAATCGCCGTCGAATCAGTCCCCAGAGTGAGGAAGCCGAAGTAGGTGAGGGCGATGACTGACAACCCGATGAGCGTGAGTCTCCTGATCCCGATTCGGTCGGAGAGCGTGCCGGACAGAGGCGAAACGACGCCCATCATCAGGGGCGCCACACCAAGCAAGAGGCCCATGGTGAGCACATCAAACCCGAGGACACCTGCGAGGTAGAACGGCAGCAGGATAAAGGTGGCTGAGAGACAGACGAACACGAGGACGCCGCTGACAACGCCCACGGTCAGCATTGGAGTCTTGAAGAGACGGATTTCCAGCATCGGTGACTCGACTTTGAGCTCGACAAAGACGAAAGCCGTGGCCGCAATTGCGGCCACGGCGAAGGCGAGGAGTATCCCGGGAGATGCGAATCCGGCTTCCTGTCCCACAGTCAGTGCAAGGGAAAGGCTGAAGAGGGACACGCTCATCAGAGACGCCCCGACGAAATCGAACGTTTGGCCGGGCACTGGTGCTGTCTTCGACACGTAGCGGAGGGCCATCCATGTGCCCACGATTCCGACTGGGATGTTCACCAGGAAGATTGCTCGCCAGCTAAACGTCGAGATCAGAATCCCACCGAGGACGGGGCCGGTGATTATTCCAATAGAGACCGCGGTCATCACCCATCCCAACGCCTTGCCACGTTCCGATGTCGGGAACGCCTCGATGAGTATCGCCGAGCCCAGGGCCAGGATCATTACGGCGCCGAATGCCTGCACGACCCGAAATCCGATGAGCCAGGAGATGTCGGGTGCGAGTCCGCACACCGCGGAGGCGATGGTGAATACCGAGAATCCGGTCGCATAGATCATCTTCTTGCCCACGACATCGCCGAGACGACCCACTCCCAGAGTGAGGGTGGCAATCGTCAGCAGATAGCCGAGCGAGACCCACTGGATCACGTTGAATGTCGTGTCCAACTCCTCGACGATGGTGGGGAAGGCAACATTGACGATCGATCCGTCGATCGTCGCCAAGAGAATCCCTACCGAGACGGTGGCTAGGACGAGCCATTTGCGCTGCTGGTCGACCGATGGCGTCTCGTTCAAGCAGCAACCGTACCCAGATGCTGTTCCCAGGTCCGCACCTCGACCGACTTCCCCTTCTCTGTGTGAAGGCCGAACAGGGTGGTCTTCATCGGACGCGCCGTGTTATCAAGATTCCCTCACGCATCGGAGTCACCGTGGTCTCGAAGTCCGGATCTGCGGCGACGAGACGATTGAACTCGTCGGTGCCGTATCCCTCGTCGATCCAGCCCTGACCGGTCCCGTAGACATTGTCCGCAACCAACAGACCACCGACCGCGATCATCGGCTTGATGACGGTGAAGTATTCGACGTACTCGCTCTTGACGGCATCGATGAAGACGAAGTCGAGAGCTTGGTCACCAAGACGTTCTCGGAGGGTGGGCAACACCTCGAGGGCCGCTCCGCGAATGACCTCCACCTTGTCGCCTACATCGGCCCGGGCGAACTCGGACTCGGCAAAATCGGCATGCCGGTCTTCATATTCGACGGTGATGAGCTTCCCGTCGGCCGCCAGTCCTCTGGCGATCCAGATTCCTGAATACCCGGCGAGGGTGCCCAGCTCGAGTGCCAGGCGACCCGGTGTCAGGGAGACCAGGATCTTGAGAAGTTGGCCGACATCTGTGGAGACGGCGATACGAGGAAGTCCCGCAGCGACGGCGCGATCCATCAACCCTTCCATCTGCTGGTCCTGGTTTCCGAATACCTCTCTGGCATAGCTGTTGAGGAATGCCCAGCGTTTTGGTGTCATCGTCATGGTGCCAGGCTACGGGTCCCTTACGGGTGGGTGTTTCTCCCATCCTCACCCTTGATTGATGATGACCGCCGCGACCCAAGAGGAGATGGCGTAGCCAACTATGAAGATGAACTGAAGCCCGGTTGAACCGAAATCAAGACAGTTGAAGTTACCGACGGCTTCGCATCGGCTCACAAGCATCTCTGAACTGACCGAAACCAGAGCTGTAAGCAGCCCGATGACCCCGGCTGCTATGAGAAACCGGCGAGTGGTCTTGGTGCGTCCTTGGCGCCGGGCCACTACGAACAATGGAATCCCGAGGGCCAACGTCAGTCCGGTAAAGAAGAAGAACGCGGCGAAGAACGTTGCCACAGTGCCTCCTCTCGTCGTGTCACCGTATCAGACGTGGGCAATGGGGAGGCAGTTGCATATCGGCTCGAGGTGCCGGTCTCATTCGTGCCATCTCTCACCACCAATAACTCCCTCGCCCGGCCCTCGTTGATGTCCACTCCAGCTTCTTCGACCATGGAATCGAGGAGTGTTAAAGCATCTCTCCGCTCGAGCAAACCCACCGACGACAATCCAGAAGCTCAATCGTCGATGCGCGGCTGCTGCCGTTGCTTCTTGACCTCGGAGCGTGCCTTCTTCTCTGTCAGCCGCTTGTTCTTCGATGCCCGGGTTGGCCGTGTCTTCTTCCTGGGCTTGGGGTCGACGAGAGCCTCTTCGATTCGCCGCGCAAGACGTTGACGGGCCTTCTCCCGGTTCTGGTGTTGCGATCGGAAATCGCCAGAGGTCGCGTCGACGATGTTGCCAAGTCTGGACGCCAGTTTCTCCTTCACGTCTGGCGGAAGCGAAGACTCATCTACCCGAAATCGAAGACGGACCGTCGTCTCGTTTCGATTGGCGTGCTGGCCACCGGGACCGCCGGAGGTCTCGAAACGCTCCTCCAACTCGGCTCCGGGGATGATCCAATTTCCGACCTCGAGGTCGTCGATCGTCAGCCCTCGTCGTAGTACTCGGTCCCGAGATGGGTGATCAAGTCCTCGCCCATCATGTGACGCAGATTGTTCTTCAGCTTGGTGAGCTGGATGAACAGATCATTCTCGGGGTAGAGACCGGTGGCGGTCTGAGGGCTCTTGAAGTAGAACGACAACCACTCCTGCACTCCACTCTTGCCTGCCCTTGCTGCCAGATCCATGAACAGCGCAAGGTCGAGAACGATCGGGGCCGCCAGGATCGAGTCCTTGCAGAGGAAGTTGACCTTGATCTGCATCGGATAGCCGAGCCAACCGAAGATGTCGATGTGGTCCCAGCCCTCTTTGTCATCTCCTTTTGGCGGGTAGTAGTTGATGCGGACCTTGTGATAGAGGTCGCCATAGAGAGTGGGGTAGACGTCGGGTTGGAGAATGTGCTCCAGCACACCGAGCTTGGAGACTTCCTTTGATCTGAAGCTGTCGGGGTCGTCGAGAACCTCACCGTCTCGGTTCCCGAGGATGTTGGTGGAGAACCACCCTTTGATGCCAAGCATTCTCGCCTTGAGGCCGGGGGCGACCATGGTCTTTATCAGGGTCTGACCGGTCTTGAAATCCTTGCCGGCTATTGGCACTCCCTCCTGAGCGGCGAGTTGAGTCATCGCCGGGATGTCCACGGAGAGGTTGGGAGCACCGTTGGCAAATGGAACACCCATTTTCAAGCATGCGTAGGCGTAGACCTGTGACGGTGAGATCCTCGGGTTGCTGTCCTTGAGTCCTTGCTCGAACGAGCCGAGTTCGAGATGGACTTCGGTGGGCTCTTCGTAGCCCTCGGTAGAGCCACACCAGACCGCCACCAGTCGATCGACTTCCTTCTCGGCCCGGAAACGATCGATGTCCTCCATGAGAGCTTCCGCATCGTCCATCAGAGTCCCGCCTGACTCCTTGACCAGATCGACGCCGTCGAGGTTTCTAACCCAACTGGGTGAGAAAACGGCTGACATTGGTCGGACTGCCCGCAACTCGTCGCCGATACCTTCGAGGTGGCGGGCGTCCAGGACCCCGGCCTTCATCGCCGCGGTGTAGGCATCATCGGAGTAAGGATCCCAACCACCGAATTCGAGGTCGTCGAGACTTGCAAGGGGAACGAAATCCCGAATCAACGGGTTGCGCTCGTCGGTGCGTTTTCCCAGCCTGATGTGCGCCATCTGGGTAAGAGACCCGGTTGGTTCGGCGTATCCTTTGCGAGCTGCCATGACGCCGGAGATGAAGGTTGTGGCCACCGCACCCATCCCCGGGGTGAGGACACCGAGCTTCCCCTCTGCGGGGGTCAAGGTTGGTTCTGACATGAGGCCTCCTGGAGGGACACGGTATCGGAGTTCGGCGCTCTCCGGTGAATCTGCCAGCGTTAGGCTCGGTCTGTGGATTCTCCTCCGGACTCGCTAGGCCCCGGTGTCGACGTGGCGCTCCTCGCAGACGCGGTTCAGGCGGTGCGTGGCAAGTTGTTCATCCTCGGTGGGGGATGGGACACGCTTTGGGTTCAGAGATTTCCTGCCAGACATCCCAGCCTGGCGATTGGGCTGCGACTCCGGGTTCCGGTTTCCTGGGCCAGCGACAGCCTCAGACTCTCGGTCGAGTTGCAGGATGCCGACGGTCACCCGCTGCTACCGCACCCGCTCTCACACGACATAGCGATGCCGCCGAGCACTCAGCATCCGCCCAACGCATCCGACTTCGGTCTGATCCGTTCGTTCACCTTCAACAATCTGATGTTCGAGAGCGAAGGCTCCTACTCGTTTGTGATCTCTGTGGATGACGAACCGGTCTCCAGGCTTCGATTCTCCGTGCGAGCCCGCGTTCCCAGAACCGAGCCGGAACCCGACTAGAGCCCTCTCCGTCTAGTCCGGTGTTTGCGTAAATTTGATACCCGCATACCGTTGCATGGTCTTTTGGGACGCACAATCAGTCCCGGTCTTCTTCCAGAATCCCACGGAGGCTTCATGCTGTTCAGAATCACCGCGCGACCAAGCGCGCTTGTCGCGGCGCTAGCCGTTGGCTTCATGTTGGTTATCCCCGCACTGCCGGCACAAGCCCACAGTGATGCCAGTCCGCCGTTCGAGATTCGGTTTCCCCAGGAGACCGACAAGACGAGCTTCTCCAACGATTGGGGTGCGCGCCGATCTGGTGGGCGCAGGCACATCGGAACGGATCTCATAGCGGACGCCAAGATGACCGAGGTGTACGCCGTTGCCGACGGTGTTGTGGTCAAGGTGAGCGAGAGCCCTCGAGCCGGTCGTTATCTGATCATCGAACACGCCGATGGGTGGGAGAGCTACTACATCCATCTCAACAACGACGGGTTTGACGACGACAGCGGCGACGGCCCATGGACGTTGACCGTGGCGCCAGGCGTCCAGGAAGGCGCATCGGTCAAGGCCGGCCAACTGATCGGTTGGGCCGGTGACTCTGGCAACGCCGAGCACAACTCACCCCACACCCACTTCGAGCTTCATTTCAACGGGCAAGCACTGAACCCCTACCCGTATCTCGAAGCCGCGTTTGAGCGGGACCAAGCGGACATGCTGCGGAAGATACAGACCCTGCTCAACCAGATTGACGGTTCTGTTCAGATCGTCTGAGCGTCGTCCAGCGCCACGACCTTCTCAACAAGCTCGGGATCGTCTGGATCCACCCTCACGACCTCTTTGGTCGGAGTTCTTGGGTGGTCAGCGTGGCTGACCCAGATGACCCGGGTCACCTCCGAGTTGGCCATGGCCCTTGCCCAGCCGCGAAGAACATCGTCGACGGTCTGGGCGAAGGATCGCTCCCGGTCGTCCATGGCTGCTTCGACGATGAGTATTGCCGAGAAGTACTGGGTCGATGCCGTCTCGACATGACTCTCGTCAGAGACATCTCCGAGGGCTACCTTGAAGCCGCTCCTCTTCATTTGCGCACAGACGCTCTCATCGGAGACGAACGCCCTGATCTCACGATCCGGCTCAGCCAGGCCATCGAGGATGGCCTGACCAGCGGAAGTGTCTGCTCCTACAACGATCACCGGCACGGCACGAAACTTACCTGACGCTGAGAGTTTCCCCCATCGAAAATGGTGGAGTACAATCCCACTACCGTGATAGTGTTAATTCATGGGCGTCCAGTTATCGAACCCCCAAAACAGTTCCTTTTGAGGTGATTTGTCATGGCCACAGTTGATATTGATCTAGGCGGCTACCAGCTCGGCTGGCACGACGAGGTCGAACTTGCTTTCGAGCCCCGCAGGGGATTGGACGAGGACGTTATTCGCGACATGTCGGCCATGAAGGGCGAGCCCGAATGGATGCTCGACTTCAGGCTGAAGTCTTATCAACGATTTCTCAGCAAGCCCATGCCCAAATGGGGTGGGGGTGGTGCCCTGGACGACATCGACTTCGACAATATCTACTACTACGTCAAGCCGGAGGGCGAGCAGCAAAAGGACTGGGACATGGTTCCCGAGTCCATAAAGGAAACTTATGAGAAGCTCGGTATCCCCGAGGCCGAGCGCAAGTACTTGGCAGGGGTTACTGCGCAATATGATTCCGAGACGGTCTACCACCGCAACCGTGAAGATCTGGAGAAGCTTGGTGTGCTTTTCACAGACATGGACACCGCATTGCGCGACTACCCGGACATCGTCAAGGAGCACATGGGGACGATCATCCCGCCCAGCGACAACAAGTTTGCCGCACTCAACTCGGCCGTCTGGTCCGGTGGCTCCTTCATCTATGTGCCGCCCGGCGTTGAGGTCGATCAGCCTTTGCAGGCCTACTTCAGGATCAACTCCGAGAACATGGGTCAGTTCGAACGGACGCTGATAATCGTCGACGAGGGCGCCTATGTGCACTATGTCGAGGGTTGCTCGGCTCCCACCTACAGCACTGACTCGCTGCATTCAGCCGTCGTGGAGATCATTGTGAGAGAGGGCGGCCGCTGCCGCTACACCACCATTCAGAA
>JAZFTN010000151.1:0-7586 GCA_036446715.1 Acidimicrobiia bacterium
ATGACACCAGTGACAGGCCGCATACCCGACGCTGAGCAGAATCGGGACATCCCTCCGACGAGCCTCCTCAAAGGCCTCCTCACCCCACTCGTACCAGTCGACCGGGTTGTCCTGGTGCTGGAGGAGATATGGAGAGGCGGCTTCAGCGAGACGGTTTGTCATCGACTATGAAGGTAGCTTCGGTCTCACCCAAGTTGTGAGTTGGCAGTCTATGTTCCACGGTTCGAGAGGAGACTTATGAGCGACAGAGACATCATGGCCCTGACCATGTCCGCCGAGCGACGATGGATGGACCATTGGACGGCGGGTCCGACTCACGAGGGAGAGCCGGTCAGACGTGGTGAGAAAGCGCCCGACCTGGATCTCATCTCCGAGGACGGATCGCGGACACAGTTGAGTGAGCAGTGGGCGAACGCCCCTGCGCTGGTGATGCTTTGGCGGCACCTTGGGTGTGGGTGCGGAGTCGATCGGATCGGTCGTCTCAAGGATGAATACGAGGGCTACCTCGCCTCCGGTCTAAATGTGGTGGCGGTAGTGCCGGGTGACATCGAGAGAGGTGTCGCCTACAAGACGAAGTATGGGCTCCCTGCTCCAATCCTCGCTGATCCCGAATACACGACCCATAAGGCCTTTGGTCTCTCGCACTGGTCAGAAGAGCAAGTGTTGTACGACGCGCCCGACGAGTTCTGCACACTGAGCGAGGACATAGGTATGTCTTTCCAGGCCGATCGCCGTGCGGAGGGTCGTCATCTGGTCGATGATCCCTGGATGCAGTCGGCCGAATTCGTCGTGGACACCAGCGGAGTCGTCAAAGTCGCCTACTTCTACAACTACTGCGAGGACTTTCCCGACCCGAGGCTGTTCATGACCGCATCCCGACTGGCGCAGTAACGCGTAGTGCCGACGCTTCTGCTGATGCGTCATGCAAAATCCGACTGGGATGCCAGCTACGGCGCCGATCATGACCGCCCGTTGAATGAGCGTGGCAAACGCAGCGCGCGTCTCATGGGCCGTTTCGTTTCCGGGGCCGATCTCGTACCCGATCTGGTGATCAGTTCGACCGCCATCCGTGCCATGACCACAGCCCAACTCGCTGCTGAATCCGGTGCGTGGGACTGCTCGATCGACCCCGAGCCCGGCTTCTATGGCACCGGGCCCGTCACCGTCCTCGAGCTGGCCTCCGAAGCACCCGACGTCGAACGCTTGCTGCTGGTAGGTCACCAGCCGACCTGGTCGATGTTGGTCCAGAGGCTCACCGGGGCGCGCGCCGACATGAAGACTGCCTCGGTGGCGGTCATCGACCTCATGATCGAAACATGGGCCGAGCTCCTCACGGCGCAGGGGACCCTGACCTCGCTCCACCATCCAAGGTCCTACTTCGGATCCGAGTGGGACGATGCTTCTTGAGACGTGATGGCAACCGGTCTGCCAACATCGAACCATGACCTGGAAACTCGACTGCGGCGCCTACACACTCTTTGTCATCGAGGACGGCTTCTACTGGCGCGACCCGGACGGCTATCACGACGAGGCAGCGGAGCGGGACTGGCGTTTCCACCCCCGAAACGACGAGGGCCAGGTCCGGATGAACTTCGGTTGTTATCTGATCACCGACGGCGATCGCACGATCATGATCGACGCGGGCATCGGCGACACCCCCGGGGGGCCTCCCGGGATGACAGCAGGCCTGATGCCATCTGCGGTCGACTCCTTGGGTATCGCCCGCGAGTCGGTCGAGACCGTCCTCTACTCGCATATGCATTACGACCACATTGGTGGCAGTCAACGCGATGGCGAGGTGGTGTTTCCCCAAGCCCGCCACGTGTTTCACGCCAGGGAGTGGGCTTTCTGGAAATCGGCCGAGGATGACCTTGCAAAAGCGGCGCAGAAGATCATGCGGCCACTATTGGATCAGGATCGGGTGGACTTCATAGAAAAGGATACCGAGGTCCTGCCGGGAATCACCGCGGTCGAGTCATTCGGGCACACCCCCGGCCACCTGACGGTCAGCATCATCTCAAACGGCACGAGAACCCTGATCGGAGGAGATGTCAGCAACCACCCGTTCCAGGTGGAGCACCCGCACTGGAGCCTCCCGGTCGACAACGACCATGAGTTGGCCGGCAAGATACGCGACCGGGTCTTCGAGGAGTTGCGTGATTCGGACACCACCTTTGTCGCCGGGCACTACCCGATGCCGGGTGTCGGCAAGATCGTCACAGATGACGGGTTGAGGGTGTATCAGCCGGGGTCGCCGAACAAGGTCTAGACCACCAGTGGCGACCAAACTCGGCTCCCGATTCGACAAACTGACGATTGCCTCGGGCATCTCCAACATAGGGGATGGCGTCATGGGGGCGGCCTTCCCGTTGCTGGTGGCTGCCATCACCCGGGATCCACTGCTGGTGGCCGGTGCGACTCTCGTCGGCCGGCTCCCCTGGTTGCTCTTCGCATTGATATCCGGGGCCCTTGTAGATCGGATGGATCGCAAGCGGGTCATGGTGATCACCGACATTCTCCGTGCGGTCGGAGTCGGATTGCTTGCACTCGGGCTTTGGATCGGTGATGTCAGCCTTGTCGTCATTTATGTGGTGGCCTTCGGACTGGGCATTGCCGAGACCTTCTTTGACACATCTGCTGAGGCATTCACACCCAGACTGGTCAGCGACGATCAGCTACCGGCAGCAAATGGGCGACTTCAGGCCCTCGAGTTCGTGGGCGGGTTATTGGCCGGTCCTCCGGTCGGCGCCCTCTTGTTCGCGGTCACGGTGTCGTTGCCTTTCGTTTTCGACTCGGCTTCTTTCGCAATTGCGGCGCTCTTTGTCGCTCTCATTCCGGGCGCTTATCGGTCGGAGCGAGTGACTGAGGCATCGGTCAGGGAAGACATCAAGGAGGGTCTGAGGTGGCTCTGGGGCCAGAGAGTCATCCGAACTCTGGTGATGATGGCCGGTGTCATCAATCTCTTCTCGTTCGCGGTCTTTGCCATTTTCGTACTGTTTGCCCAGGACATCCTTGGTGTTGGCGACGTTGGATACGGGCTCCTGATCTCGGTCATCGGTGTCGGCGGGTTGGTGGGAGCCCTCGTCTCTCCACGGATCGTCAAGAGGATCGGTCCCGGCAACACGCTGCGAGTGGTAGTTGGGGGATCGGCGATACTCACCTGGATATTCGGAGGGCTGTCAAACCTGTGGGTCGCAGTTGCAGTGATGGTCTTGTACGGGTTTCTGATCACCGGTTGGAACGTAGTCAGTGTGTCGCTACGCCAGACTCTGACGCCTGACGAGCTACGGGGAAGGGTTTCGGGATCGGCCCGCCTCCTTGCCTGGGGCACCCAGCCGCTTGGCGCCTTGCTTGGAGGTCTCCTGGGAACCGCCTTTGGGCTGCGCGCGCCATTCTTCGTGGGTGCGGTCGCCTATGCAGTGATGTTGATCGTCACCTGGACCATCACTTCCAACAAATCGATCGAGACGGCCAGGTCAGCAGGACCGTCCGCGTGATCGAGGGTTGACTGCCGTCAACGTTTCTCGTATCTTCGACCTAGTTAGGTCGATCGACCGACCTAACTAATTGAGGAATAGCAGTGATTGAGAGGGACACCAGCACAAAGATTCTCGAGGCGGCCCGGCGTTGTCTCCTTGATGATGGGTATGCGGCTCTTTCGACACGCAGGGTTGCCAAGGATGCCGACGTTCCCCTCTCCCAGATTCACTATCACTTTGGCTCGAAGGAAGAGCTCATCCTGGCTCTCCTGAGAAAAGAGAACAATCGGTTGTTGGAGAGACAGACCGAGATGTTCTCAATGGAAATCCCGCTCTGGAAAAGGTGGGAGCAGGCTTGCGACTACTTCGATGAGGATATTGAGTCCGGATACGTCAGGGTTTTGCAAGAGATGACCGCCGCCGGATGGTCGTCGGAAGCGCTCGGCAAGGAGATGCGACAGATATGGGATGGATGGGGAATCCTGCTTCTCGGGGTGGCCAGGGAATCAGAAAGTAAGGGTGTGAGTCTTGGTGGGCTGACTCCTGAGGAGGTTGTTGCCCTGGTATCGGCGTCGTTCGTGGGTGCCGAAGCAATGATTCTTCTCGGGTATGAAAGCGAACGGGTTCCGCTCAGAGGGGCACTGAGAAAAGTGGGTGATCTGATCAGGATCGCCGAGGAGGGGGCAACTCATGAGAGCTAGATACCCGGATACAGACGGCTACGTCGAGCGCAACGGGGCCCGGATCTACTACGAGGTCTACGAGAACGAGGGGCCAACTGTGCTGCTGTGTCAGACATGGCAGATCATCCATTCCCGGCATTGGAAAATGCAGATTCCATATCTGTCACGCCACTTCCGCGTCGTCACTTACGACGGTATAGGAAACGGCAAGTCGGACCGCTCCTCGGTGGTTGAGCGCTATATGACCAGGGAAGTCATCGCGGACGCCATCGCTGTACTCGATGCGACAGAGACCAAAACCTGTGTGGCGGTAGGGCTTTCGATGGGTGGAGGTCTGGTAACGCTTCTTGCGGCACTTCATCCTGAGCGTTTCGACGGAATCGTACCTATCGCTCCAAGCCACCCATGGGGAATCCCGCTGCCGGATCGGGAGTCGATTGCGGATCAGATGTTGGAGCCCGTGAGCAATCCGGAGGGCTGGGAGAAGTACAACCTCAGTCATTGGCGAGCCAACTGGCCCGACTTTGTCGACTTCTTCTGGGATCAGGCCACATCCGACCCACACTCGACTAAATCCTTCGATGACTTGGTCGGGTGGGCCCTGGAGACCACGGGCGAGATCATCGCTTTGGAGGCGAGCGTCGAACCGTCATATGACCTAGGCGACCTGGAGCTGAAGGTTCGCTCAATCGACATCCCCGCTCTCATAATCCATGGCACCGGAGATCGGATCACCAACCACGAGAGCAGTGTCGCTCTGCAAAAGATGATCCCCGGAGCGGAACTGGTGATGCTTGAAGGGTCGGGTCACATCCCGACCAGCCGCTACCCGGTCAAGATCAACCACCTGATAAGGGACTTTGTCGAGAGGGTGTATGGGATCCAACGTCCGCAACCGATGTGGTCCCGGG
Source organism: Acidimicrobiia bacterium (assembly GCA_036446715.1). Lineage (GTDB taxonomy): Bacteria > Actinomycetota > Acidimicrobiia > Spongiisociales > ZC4RG35 > SZUA-217. The sequence continues at coordinate 5,074 of JAZFTN010000151.1, forward strand.
GCGACAGCCGTCGCCAGCGAGTCCTCTACATTTCCTCACCCATCGGACTTGGCCACGCTCGCCGTGACATGGCGATCGCCGACGAGCTTCGAGAGATCCATCCGGACATCGAGATCGACTGGCTGGCTCAGGACCCGGTGACACGAGTTCTCGAAGCCAAGGGGGAGAACATTCATCCGGCCTCGCGGTTGATGGCCAATGAGTCGGCTCATATCGAGGATGAGTCTGGGGAGCACGATCTCGCGGTCTTCCAGGCTCTTCGCGAGATGGACGAGATCTTTCTGTCGAACTTCATGCTGATAGACGAGGTGATCGAGGCCGGGCAGTACGACCTGGTCATTGGTGATGAGTCATGGGAGGTGGACTATCACCTTCACGAGAACCCCAACCTCAAGAAGACCTCGTACGCATGGATGACCGACTTCGTCGGCTACGTCCCAATGGCGTCTCGGGGAGACCGCGAGGCGTTTGTCGCCGCCGACTACAACGCCGAAATGATCTCCCAGATTGCCCGATACAAACGTGTCCGGGACAAGGCGATCTTTGTTGGAAGCCCCGAAGACATCATCGACGGGACATTCGGACGGGATCTGCCGGTGATCAGGGAGTGGACCGAGGACAACTACGACTTCGCCGGGTATGTCACCGGATTCGACCCTGCAGCGTTAGGTGATCGGGCCGAGTTGAGAGAAGAGCTCGGCTACCACCCGGATGAGAAGGTCTGCATCGTCTCGGTCGGAGGCTCGGGTGTAGGCGGACATCTGATCCGCCGTGTGGTGGAGGCATATCCAACCGCAAAAGACGTCGTCTCCGACTTGCGAATGATCGTGGTGACCGGGCCCCGGATTGATCCCGAATCGCTGCCCCAGGTGGCAGGTGTCGAGTATCGCGCCTACGTCGATCGGCTCTATCGGCATCTTGCCGCTGTCGACTTGGCCATCGTCCAGGGTGGCCTGACCACCACGATGGAATTGACTGCTTCGAAGGTCCCATTCATCTACGTGCCTCTGAGGAACCACTTCGAGCAGAACTTCCATGTGCGGGCTCGTCTCGATAGATACCGAGCAGGGAGACACATGGAATATGAAGACGTCCAGCCCGACAACCTCGCCGCCGTGATGTCAGAGGAGATCGGTCGGGAAGTCGACTATCTGGATGTGGAAACAGACGGAGCGGCCAAGGCGGCGACGATGATTGGAGAGTTGATCTAGCAATGACACTGGCACCTGAGAAGTTGAATGCTTCACAAGAGGACATCGATGCCATCACCAGAGCAGCGACGGATTATTTGGAGGGGTATGTAACCGGGGACGCCGAACGCCATGCCCGCGCCTACCACCCCGAATGTTTGAAGCGCAGGCTCGACCGCGATGAGGAGAATGGGGTTTATGAGCTGATTGTCCTCCCACCGCAGGTGATGGTCGATTACGCGAGCACCGGAAGGACGATCGAGGATGACTGTCAGTTCGAGGTGATAGTCGACGCGGTTTTCGAGGACGTTGCCTCGGTCCGGGTCTACTCATGCAACTGGGTTGACTTCCTGCACGTCGTCAAGGCTCGTGGAGAATGGAAGCTGTTTCATGTCACCTGGCATGGTCGGGACCGCTATTAGGTAACCGATCAAGCTCTAGGCTCGCCACCATGGAGACGTCGTCGAATGGTCTGCGCCGGCTGCCGCTGCGAGTTGCCGGAATCATCGGATTGGCCAGCGCTCTGGTCTATCTGGCAGTGGTGTTAGGCCAGGAGGACACCTCGATGCTGGCTCTGGCGATCCTCTGGTTCGCGTTGATGCTGACCGCGGGGCTGCTCGCCTGGTTTGCGGACCGTCTCGAGCACCTCGGAAGACGGTCGGCGATGATCGCCGCCGGGCTCTTCTTCGTTCTGGGGGTGTTGTCCAGCCCGGTGTTTGCGATGGTGTATCTCCTGACAACCATGCTCTCGGTCGCAGGTTTCGCGGGGACTTCGCCTTCCTCAGGGGAGACCTCGCTTGAGCCTTGATGGGCCCTGGGTGGTCGAGTCCTTCGCCGTTGGCGGGGAGTTGGTTCCACCTCTGCGTGGAACCAAGCTCACTCTCGAGTTCATCGGAGACCGCGTCGCCGGCAGTGCAGGGGTCAACCGGTTCATGGGGGTTGTGACCAACGATCCGGTGTTCGGGCCGCTTGCCACCACCTTGATGGCAGGCTCCGAGGACCAGATGACCCAGGAACGCATCTACCTGGACCATTTGAGCTCAGTCGACTCCTATGAGGTAGACGCCGACGAGCTCCGTCTGATAGCCAAAGGGCTGGTGGTGGTGGTCCTCGAACCCCCGGGAACCGACGAGGTGTCGAAAACGTCTTAGAACATAAGGAGATTGGGGGGTTCACAAACCCCTGGTTTTGCGTATAGTTGAGTGCTCGGGGTTCGCTGCCCCAACGCACATTTTCTTGCCCCTGCGGAGGACTGATTTCTTATGGCCGTTACTGGAACGCGGAATGCCAAGACCGAGAAGTCGCGACGCGTCCGTCTTCATT
>JAZFTN010000152.1:0-4870 GCA_036446715.1 Acidimicrobiia bacterium
GCCGCCTCAACGAATAAGGCAGTTCCGGCCGCGGTTGTCGTGGCCCGGGTCGAGGAAACCGAGTCCGGAGTCATGTTGTGCCTCGTATGAGGAGTTGCGGAGGCCACAATTGCACTTCGCCTTCCCGGGGCGAGCCCTCCTTGATACTGGTCAGCATGGCTTCGAACGCTGCTTCTGCCATACCGAAGCTGTCCTGGACCATGGTCGTCAAAGGCGGCACCGTGACCTCCCCGTAGGCAATTCCGTCGTAGCCGACTATGGCGACATCTTCAGGAATACGTAGACCCAGATCGTGGCATCCTTTCATCGCCCCCATGGCCATCGTGTCGTTGAACGCGACGATGGCGTCGACGTCGTCATCGATCGCGAGAAGCCGCATTGCAGCTTGTCGTCCCTGCTCTATGGTGGGTCTGGCAGCCTCGACAGGTATCGTGAATTGGCCTATCGTTTCCTCAATCGCGCGGTGAAGGGCCTCATATCGGGTGTGGATGAACCGGGGGAACATCTCGTTCATCAGAAGCCCGACCCGGCTTTTCCCTCTCTCGGTCAAATGGCCCAGGATCGCTCGCGCTGCACCCGGCTCATCGAGGGCGATCGAGACGACACCGGGAATCTTCGCTCCCCTTCCGATCATCACCAAACAGCACCCATTTCTTTTCACAAAGGACTCGAGGTCGGCGCCACTGACCATCGATGGGAAGAGGACGATCCCGTCGACGCCGAATGTGAGCAGCGTCTCCAGGGTTCCGATGCCGTCGTCATCATCGCGGTCGAGTTCGGTCACCACCAGGTGGTACCCACCCACTCTGGCGGCGGTCTGCAACCCCGAACAGGTCTCGGCAAAGTGCAGGTTCCGCATGTCCACCGAGGCAACTCCGAACGTGAGCGATGTCTTGGTGACCAGAGCCCTTGCCATCCGATTGGGGCGAAAATCGAGCTCCTCGATGACTTTTTCAACACGCGCCCTGGTTTGAGAAGCGACTCGCGGATGGTCTGACAACACACGGGATACCGTCTGGCGCGAGACTCCTGCCAATTCGGCCACGTCGATGATGGTCGGCCGACGGGGGTCACTCGGACGCTGTGTCATCTCTCTACTCGCGCTTTCTGGGACTGATTGCAGCCATCATGCCAAGACTGGTTGACATTATGTGAACGTTCACTCTAGGGTCATGCTCGACCGTGGATGCCGAGATGTGGGGCTAACGGTCTTCGCAAATCCAAGGAGAAAAGAGTGAAGCGGAGAAACACGTTTTCCCGGATGATCCTGCTGACCATGGCGTTGGCTCTCGTCGCGGCTGCCTGCGGCGAGGCCGAGGTAGTAACAGAGACGGTCATCGTCGAAGTGGAAGTACCCGGCGATACGGTCGTGGTGGAGGTGGAGGTGCCTACGGGGGGTGAGCTTGTCACTATCGTCGCCCGATGCAAGGCAGCCCCACCCGTCGAGGACGGACGCTGCAATAACCTCTTGTCAGGCGTCGTCGCTGCCAACGCCACGCTCGAAGCAGCAGGCGACAGTCGTCGTGTCCAGGTCGAAACGATTCAGGACAACGCCGACTGGGGCGACTACAGGACCGAGTTCGAGCTGGCCTCCGATGCCGGCCAAGCGCCCGACATCATCGTGTCAGGCCATGAGGACATCGGCACCTGGGCGACGTCGGGGATAATCGCCGACGTGACCGACATGCTGGGTGACTATCCGGAGTTCGATGATGTGATCGACTCATTGTGGGCGTCTACCGAGCTCAACGGTCGCCGCTGGGGTGTTCCTCAGGATGCTGAAGCACGACCGCTGTACTATCGGATGGACCTCCTCCTCGAGCTGGGCTGGAGCCAAGACGAGGTCGACAGCCTGCCCGCGAGACTCGCCAGCGGTGAGTTCACTTGGGAAGACATGATCAACACCGCCGAGGAGGCCGTGATAGCAGGCGTAGTGGATCCGGGCAACGGCTGGTGGCATCGGCCGAGCAATGGCCCAGACTTCCTGTACTACTACTATGCGGCGGGCGGCGAGCTCTTGGACGAGAGTGGCGCCTTGATCTACGACACCGCGGCCGCACAGTTGGTCTACGAGTTCGTGGGTGACGCGGTGGCCCGTGACGTCCTGGTCAGTACACGTCTCGACGGTGACTGGACGAGCTGGAACTCCAGTGTCGCCAACGGCGACGTCCTCTTCTGGTTCGGCGGCTCATGGCAATGGGCGGACTGGGCTGTCAACTTTGTTCTCGAGGGTGGTGAAGAATATCTCTTCGAGACTACCGGTTTCGGTCCGATTCCGGCTCTGGCTGGAGGAACCAACAAACCGATCACATTGACTCATCCACTGGTCTACATGGTGAGTTCGGCGACAGAGAACGTCGACCTGGCCCTCTTGGTCATCTCCAAGGCAACGACAACGGCCCTCAATGGTGATTATTCGGTGGCAAGTGGCCACCTGTCGATTCTGAATTCGGCTGCGAATTACGAGCCGTATACGAGTTCGGAATTCTTGGCTGACGTGGGTGCGCTCCTCGAGTTCACGACTTTCCTGCCCAACAGCCCGTTCTACAGTTCATGGTCGGAGGGCTACTACCTTGGGCTGCAGGCCATCGAGTCAGGCGACCTAGACCCGGCGGGAGCAGTCGAGGTAGTCGTGGCTCAACTCCAGAACGAGCTCGGCGACAACGTGATCATCAGATAGGACCAACGGACAATCGGAAGAGGTGGGGGGGGCCCGTCCCTCCCCACCTCTTCCTTTCAGCTCACCTGACAGGTCACGCTCGGATGACACAATCGCTGGACAAAGAAGCTCTCGCCAGGGCAGCAGTCGGTGCACCTGGGCAGCAGCGGAAGACACTCGGCCGACGGCTGCGCACCACGGCGACCGCCTACGGTTTCATGGGGCCGGCGATAGCGCTGGTGCTCACGTTCTTCGTCGCCCCCGGCATTCTGCTGCTGATCCTCAGCTTCACCGACCTCTCCAGCGCAAACTTCGGCGACCCTTGGACCTTCATCGGATTCGCCAACTTCGAGCGGCTCTTCAGCGACCCGTTCTTTCCCAAGATCCTGCGCAACACAGTCTTCTACGTCTTCACGACGCTCATCCTGTTCAACCTTGGTCTCGCTCTGGTGCTGGCGCTGGTGACCACCAACATCCCGCGCCGTCAGGGTTTCTTCTTCAGACTCGTGTGGCTGCTGCCCCGTCTCACACCGTCGGTGGTCTATATCCTGATGTGGCAGCGCATCGGCCAGGCGGACCCATTTGGCATCTACAACCAGCTCATGCCGGAGTTTCTCGGTGCATCAGGGGGGAACCTATATCTGGGAGGGAGCCCATGGACGTTTGTGATCCTCACCAACGGGTTCATCGGCGCCTCCTTCGGGATGATCATCTTCACATCGGCCCTGGAGTCCATCCCCAAGGATCTCATCACCGCGGCCAAGGTCGACGGCGCCACCGTGTGGAGGATCATTCGTGACATCAAACTTCCCCTGATCAAGTGGCCGCTGCTCTTCATCGCGACCTATCAAACCCTGTCCCTGCTCACCTCGTTTGAATACATCCTGCTGCTAACTGAGGGTGGCCCCGGCCTGTTCACGACTGAAGTCTGGGCGCTCACGGCGTACAAACGCGCTTTCGCCACCTATTTCGGGAACAGTCAGTGGGCCTTCGGTGCGACCTGGGCGATCGTGCTCGTCACGGTGGCGCTACTGCTCGCCGTCGTTTACGTGAAGTTGTTCAAGTTCAACGAACTCATCGAAGAACCACGAATCGAGAACCTGTGAGCCATGACCACCGCTGAGATCGCACCACCACTCCAGCCCTCCGGCCCGCTCCCCAAGGCCCGCGAGAAGATGGGTCGGCGCTTCGCGTACGGTTTCCTCATCCTCTCCATCGTGCCGATCCTCATCGGTTACGCCTGGCTGATCATCGCCACTGTCTCGTTTCGCACCGAAGGGCTATTGCCCCGCAACGCCGAAGGGGGTATCGGTGGCTTCACCCTTCGCAACTGGGACTTCATCACCGACGCGGCGATCTGGAATGCGATGTGGAACTCGCTTCTCATCGCGGTGGCGATGGTGATCGGCGTCGGCATCGCCTCGACAGCCGGTGGCTACGCCCTGTCGCGAATGAAGTTCGCGGGTCGCAAGGGCTTTCTATCGATGACGCTGGTGCTGCACGCCTTCAAGGCCGAGATGCTGCTCATCGCCATATTCTTCGTGCTGCGCTTCCTGGGAGACATCCCGATCATCGGGGACTTCATCGGATTCAACTCGGTGGGTGGAGTGGCGCTGGTGATGATCGCTCTCGAGCTCCCGCTCGGCATCTGGCTGATGAAGGGTTTCTTCGACAACCTACCCTGGGATATGGAACGGGCTGCGCTGATCGACGGCGCCTCCCGATTCCGGGTGTGGTGGCAGATCATGCTGCCCCAGGTGCGTCCCGGCCTCGCCGCGCTCTCGCTTTTCACCTTCATTGCCGGCTGGAACGCCTACCTGGTGCCTTTCACCTTCACCATCGGCACCAAGGTCGCCAACATGCCGGTGTTTTTGAATCAGCTGATCAGCGACACCGCGCCGACAAACTGGAATCAGGTGGCCGCCGTAGGGCTGTTCCAGATGATCCCACTGCTGATCTTCTTCATCTTCACACAGGAGTTGCTCCTGAATATCTACGCCGGCGGGTCGAAAGGCACGTGATTGTTGACCATGGACGAGAAGGGAAACTGACATGAAGGTCGAACTGGAAAACCTTTCCAAGAGTTGGGACGGCGTGGTCGGCGCCGAGAACATCACTCTTGACATCGCCGACGGTGACCTCGTGGCTTTCCTCGGCCCTTCCGGGTGCGGGAAGACGACGACGCTGCTGATGGTGGCCGGGATCTACAAG
>JAZFTN010000153.1:0-4033 GCA_036446715.1 Acidimicrobiia bacterium
CCGTCTCCATGTTGGCAAAAGACTTGTCTCGAAGAATCCCGGCGTTGTTGACCACGATGTCCACTCCACCGAACTCATCGACAGCAGTCCCGATGATGCCCGCTCCACCCTCCTCGGTTGATACCGAGTCGTAATTGGGAATGGCCTCCCCACCTGCGCTCCTGATCTCGTCGACAACGACATCGGCAGCAGACCCCGAAGCTCCCTTGCCGTCCACAGACCCGCCGAGATCGTTGACCACGACGCGGGCGCCGCGACGGGCGAGCTCGAGCGCGTAGGTCTTCCCGAGGCCGCCCCCGGCCCCGGTTATGACGGCGACACGCCCATCGAATGTGATTGGTTCACTCACTTACTGACCCTCCGTTAGAGACCAAGAGAGCGCCCGACGATCTCTTTCATGACCTCGGTCGTTCCCCCGTAGATGGTTTGCACCCGAGCATCCCTGAACGCCCGGGCTATCGGATACTCCTCCATGTAGCCCCAGCCTCCAAACATCTGAAGACAGCGGCTTATCACTTTGTTCTCGAGTTCGGTGACCCACCATTTGGCTTTGGCGGCCTCCTCGGCGCTCAACTCACCTGCGTTGAGCGCCATTACCTGGGCGTCGACGTAGGTCTGGGCTATGTCCAGTTCGGTGCGCATCTCCGCCATGGAGTGTTTCACAGTCTGGAAGCTGCCGATTGGCTGCCCGAACGCATGCCGCTCCTTGACGTACTCGAGTGTCCAATCAAAAGCGGTCTGGGCGTGTGCAATTGAGCCAACGCTGAGCGAGAGCCTCTCCTGGGGAAGGTTGTCCATCAGGTGAACAAACCCCCTGCCCTCCTCACCAAGCAGGTTCTCCAGCGGGACTCTCACGTCATCGAAGAAGAGCTCGGAGGTGTCCTGGGCGTGAAGACCGATCTTCTCCAGGTTTCGTCCCCGGGTGAAACCCTCCATGTCATCCTCGATCACAAGGAGACTCATCCCGGTATGTCGCTGCTCGGGGTCGGTCTTGACCGCTGTCACGATCAGGTCGGAGTTGATTCCGTTGGTGATGAATGTCTTGGAACCGTTGACGATGTAACTATCGCCGTCGCGCAGTGCTGTGGTCGTGATTCCGGCCAGGTCAGAGCCCGCCCCCGGCTCCGTCATGGCGATTGCGCTCATCAGCTCCCCGGAAGCCAGCCCCGGAAGCCATCGCTCACTTTGCTCCTCCGTCGCCAGTTCCATGAAATAGGGCAGAACTACGTCGTTGTGGAGGGTGATGCACAGCCCGGAGCCCATCGCGTCCCCACGCATGAGCTCCTCGACTATCACTGCGTTGAAACGGAAGTCGTCGACACCCCCACCGCCATACCGCTCGGAAACAGCCATCCCGAGCATCCCCGCCCGACCGGCCTTTCGAAAGACCTCCTTGTCGACGATGCCCTCTTCCTCCCACGTGGGGACGTTTGGGCTCATCTCCCGTTCGACGAACTCGCGGACGGATGTTCGGAACAGGTCATGATCCGGCTCGAAAATGGTCCGATTCATCCGCAGTTTCTTGTGGTCAGACGCCGGTGTACATCGCGTCGATCTCCTCGGCGTACTTGTCGAGAACAATGTGACGTTTCAGCTTCAACGACGGTGTGACCTCACCTGATTCAGGGGTCCACTCATCGGGCACGATGATCCACTTCTTCACTTGCTCGGCGTGGGAGACGGTCTCGTTTGCCGCTTCCACAGCAGCAGCGATCTCTTCCTGCACCTCCAGGAGTTCCGAGAAGTCGGCCAGGTCGCTGTATTCGATTCCATGTGCCGCGGCCCATTCCGGGGCTTCCTCACCATCGAGTCCGATGACCATGGAGATGAATTTGCGCTGGTCTCCGACCATGCATGCCTTGGAGATGATCGGGTGGTTTCCGAGGGCCGTCTCCAGTTGGGCCGGGGCAACGTTCTTCCCGGCGGCCGTGATGATGATCTCCTTCTTGCGGCCGACGATCCAAACGAATCCATCTTCATCGATCCGGGCTAGGTCTCCAGAGTAGAGCCAGCCGTCCTCACCGAAGGTCTCGCGGGTGGCCTGATCGAGTTTCCAATAGCCCTGAGTTATGACTCCGCCGCGCATGAGCAACTCACCATCGTCGGCCGTCGTGACTTCGACACCCGGAAGCGCCTTCCCAACGGAGCCGATCTTGAAGGCCCCCGGGACATTGGTGGTAGCGGGACCGGTTGTCTCCGACATCCCGTAAAGCTCATAGAGCGGAATCCCAATTGTCATGAAAAACTTGACGAGATCGGGATTGATCGGGGCGGCTGCGGTAATGGCAACCTCGACCTGGCCCATTCCAAGCCCATCTCTCACCTTGGAGAGGACGATCTTGTCGAGAAGACCGGCCAACATCGGGCCACTCTTGCCCTCTATCTCGGCGTCCACTCTCTTTGCGTTCTGGGCGAGCGCCTGATCGAGAAGTGTCTTCTTGATCCCCTCCTCCCCGGCGAATCGGCCCATCAGACGTGCATGAAACTTCTCGTAGACACGAGGGACTGCAACAAAAAGCGTGGGTTGCGCGGCCTGGATGTACTCGAGCACGACGGCAATCGACGGGCAGTACCACACTTGCCCAGCCAGGTAGGTGCCGAGGTAGTGGGTGGCCAGGCGCTCGGCGATATGGGCCAGGGGCAGGTAGGAGACCATCCTTGCGCCGATCTCGAGATCAGCGGCCCTCCGCAGCGACTCCAGCGTCCACACCGCGTTGTACTGACTGATCATCACGCCCTTGGGTGTGCCGGTAGTGCCCGAGGTGTAGATCAGGGTGGCGAGGGTGTCAGGCGTAACCGCCGCGGCCGACCTGTTCACGGTCTCAGGATCCTCACCGAGCCTTTGGGTTCCTCTGGCGAGCAACTCATCCCAGCTCAGAACCCAGTCGGAGGTCTCGTAGTTCTCGGCACCCGACATCAGAACGACATAACGGAGGTTGGGCAGGTCGGAGCGGATCTCCTCCCATCGTTTCATGAAGTCCAGGTTCTCGAGAATGGCGACCGTGGCCTTGCAATTGTCTGCGATGTACTGGATCTGACTCGCTGCCAGCGTCGAATACACGGTCACCGGAGTCCCGCCGGCGTGGACCGCGCCGAAGTCGGCGATCACGTGCTCGGGCCGGTTTCCGGCCATGACGGCAACAAACTCGCCCTCGCCGACGCCGAGTGACTGAAGTCCTGCGGCTGCCTGGTGCACCACATTTCTGTACTCAGACCAGGTCAGGACGCTCCAGTCGTCGTCCTTCCAATGGATCGCCGACTGATCCCCGTACTGGTCGGCGTTTCGATTGAAAAAGTCAACAAGGGTCTTGCCTTCGACTACTGCATCGATCTCGGCTCGCTCTGCTAGCACGGCCTGGTTGTTCACGGTTCCTCCATTGGGTCAGGCGACTGCTCCGGATGAGCGGAGCATACTGATCTTTCTGGAGCTGTATCCGAGCTGATCGAGGATCGCATCGGTGTTGGCACCGGGAACACTCGGACCATTCGAGACGGTGGGCACCGTGACCGAGAACCGGGGTGCGGGGGCGGGTTGTGTCACATCTTCGATCACGACGAAGGTCCCCCTCGACCTGTTGTGAGGGTGGCCCGGCGCCTCCTCCATCGATAGGACAGGGGCAACGCAAGCGTCGGTACCTGCAAAGTGCTCCGCCCACTCATCTCTCGTCCTTTCCAGGAATCTGGCGGTGAACACCTCTCGAAGCTCAGGCCATCCTGAGCGGTCGGTTTGAGGAGGCAGCTCTCCGGGTTCCAGACCCAGCCCGTCGAGCAATTCCGCATAGAACCGGGGCTCGATGGCGCCCACGGCCATATGCCTCCCGTCGGATGTCCGGTAAGTCGCGTAGAAGGGAGCACCCCCGTCGAGAGGGTTCGACTCCCGTTGAGCGGATGTCCAGATACCCTCGGCCATCAGTCCGTGATGCGATGTCGTCAACAGTGCAGAACCGTCGACCATGGCGGCGTCGACCACCTGGCCCTCATTGGACTCGCGGGCATGGAACAGTGCCGCCATCACCCCGAGAGCAAGAAGCAT
>JAZFTN010000154.1:0-5689 GCA_036446715.1 Acidimicrobiia bacterium
CTCCGCCCTGGCCAGCATTCTCGCCGAAACGTCAATCCCGACAACTTCAACGTCTTCCGTGTAATGAGGGAGGTTCTTTCCGGTGCCGACGCCTGCCTCCAGAACCAGACCCTTGGCTCGGGCGATCAGCCGACGCCGACGACGACGGGTTCCCATCCAGTCCATGGGCGCGTCATAGAAGTCGTAGAAACGAGCCAACCGGTCATAACGGCGGGTTACGTTCCTCTGCTCATCGTGAAGGTCTTTCACAACTCCCCGGAGATACGGATCAACCGTCGGGCGACCCCACACCACGAGTGCATGCCCCGCCAGGCTCGGGGGCGTTGTGGCTGCCGGCGAACTCGACCACGAACTGGTCGAGCCGGGGGTCGTCGGCGCTGGACAGCTCGAGTTGGGTCCCCCATGCGGTGGCCATAATCGGTGAATCCTGATCTTGAACGGGGCTTGCCAGGACTTTCTCGATGGGCCGGGCCAGTTTGCGGAGAATGTCGAGCTGGTCGGAAGGCAAGTCCGGCCGATAGGTGATCCAGACCGCTCCATGCTCCAATGAGTGGACAGCGTTCTCAGCGGCCACCGGTTCGGAGTAGAAACCGCAATTGGCCCAGATCGCCGAATGCTCCCCTCCAGCCGGGACTTCGTCTTCGGCGTAGATCACCCCATCCACATGCTGAGGGGCTCCAACTGCGACTTCCTCGGTCCCATCAGGCACGCCACCTATCGGCTCGTTCAGCGTACCGTCCAGGATGAATGCAACCAGCAAGACGAAAGCGACGAAACCACCAACGATCATCAGTCGCTTCGGCCACGGACTGGTGGCGTCTTGGGCCGGGCTTTTCCCGGAGCTGCTCTTTTGCGCCTTCGTCATATTCCTGGTTTTGAATCGAGTGTCCGCCAGATTACGCCAGCGAGCGGGCTACGGCGCTGTGTACGACTGGAGATATTCCGCCAGGTCACCAAGGTCGTCCTCGGTCATCACCCAGCGGGGCATGTCATCACCCAGTGACTGGCCGTCCAGATGTATGCCTTGGGTCACCGCCAACCTGAAAGTGTCGATGTCGTAAGTTGCCTCGTCGTCGTGAGCCTCGTCGCTCTCCCCGTCGCCTCCATCGTGCTCGCCACCATGCCCGGACAGCGCCACCCACCGGATGTTGGGGGCATCCATCACATCCATGTGCATGACGTGTACGCCACCACGAGCGTCAACACCATGACAGGACGCACATGAGAGACGCCCGCGCATCATCATCCCTCTTGAATCTGGACCACCCGAGTAGTCGATCTCGCTGCCACGCTCACTAGTGCTGGTGAAGTAGATTCGCTCGCCGTTGGAGCCAAAGGCTCCGTCGCCCCAGGCAGTGCCGAAACGATCACTGTTCCCGCAGGTGGCAACTAGAACACCAGCCAGCAATGCAAGTACAACCGAGCGTCTTCTGAGCCCCATGAACTTCCGCCTCATCTTCGCGAGCGAGCGCTGGACCCACGATCGTCATCAACCTCGTGGTCCGTCAGTGAGGTGCCCTCCGCTTCTCTCACTATCGGATGGGACCGTTCCGATTGGTCGTCTTTGTCAGGTGAGGGTAGGGCGCCCGCTGGAGTTGGGGGCCACACACCGAAGGCGACGGTGAGACCGACTAGGAGCACCACTAGCGACGCGACACCGGTGGCGACCAGGGTGTTGCGCAGCTGGATGACTGAGGCCATGGTCTCGGGCTCGGAGGCTCCGAGGGCAACCGCCCACGGCGCGTTGCGTAACGGTACCCAGGCCATCACGTGCATCAGAGAGGAATCGACGTCACCCTCTCCGGCGAGGTGCGGCACCGAACGCACCACCGGCGTCCGCAACGCTGCAGCCTCTGCATAGAATTCGGGATGATCGCCAGCGCCCATCACATGGGTGGAGTTGGTCGATGCCAGCACAATGCCTCGGTCATCGACGAGGTCGGCGTGGCCGGTGATCCCGATCCTGCTTGCTGGTTCCACGAACCCCGCCATCACCGACCCACTGAGATCGATCAGCCCCACCAACGTCCCGAGCCGGTCCCCGGTGGAAGTAAAGATCGGAACGCCGAGTGCGACGACCACTTCCTTTCCCGCTGCGAGGCTGAACGGAGGGGAGATGGAGCTGGTCGATTCTGCAACCACCGAGATGACTTCACGGCTCTGCGTCCCATCACTCTGTGTTGTCACCAACGCGGTCGGTCTGGTGTCCACGATCAATCCGTCGTCGTCGAAAAGGAGTATCGCCAGGGTGGCCTCGTCAAGGCCGTACGAGTCAAACTCATTCTCGAGCCCGTGAACCAGATCATCACCAGGACCGGGCACAAGAGCAGCGGCAGAGAGCTCAAGCGCGAAAAAGGCGTCGTTGACGAATCGGTCGACCTGCGCGGCCAGCAGTTCTGCCTCCCTGACCCGACCGGCGCGCAACTGCTCTCCCACCTCTGCAATGGCGCTCCACCCGAACACACCCGCGGGGATGATCGCCACCGCCACGGCAGCGACGAGGATCCACAGGGCGCGTCGTCTGCCCGATGGCACCACCGGGTCGTTAGGAATCATGGAACCGCTGCACGTTGGATTCGATCGCGCGCCGTGTGCACGGGCACAAGCGCACGGGTTGCTCCACGCCCGACTCGGCCATCAGGCCTGCCAGACCGGGAACATTGCAACCATGATGAGCACCGAAGACGTGGCCGATCTCGTGGGCAAGAACAAACTCATCCTGCTCATGATTGTCGGTATGGTGCCTCACGATTGCATACCGTCCCCCGACGACTGCGGATCCGTCCGCCGAACCAGCCATCCCCTGTCCGGTGAGCACTATCACCACGTCCCCGTCCCCCAACATGCCCTCGGATTCGACCTCGTCGAGCAGGCCGTGTAGCGACGTGACTTCGTTGGGCGACTCCCACGATTCGACCCGTACCGGCAGGACGTGGATTCCCAAGCTGCGGTAGTGACCAGCGGCACGGGTCACGATGAGACGCGCTTCGAGCTCGGCTCGATCACCAAAATGGTTGCGCCACTCCTCGTCAAGCACCAAAACGGCCTTGAACGGAACAGCGATGGCCACCCGGTTCGGTGTTGTACCGATGAGCCGGCGTCCGCACTCCAACGTCAGCACGTCGTCGTCCTCTGCAGTTCGTAGCTGAAGAAACGTATCGACTCCGAGGGCGACACCGAACCACACCACCAGAAGACCAACGATCACAAACCGGAACCGACCCATGACAATGGAATTCCACGAAATCAACTGTTCTCCAGCTCGTGACGCTGAGCAAGCAGAGCAGCTTCGACCCTGCTACGAACGTGCAGCTTCTGGAGTACGTTGGTCATGTAGTGCTTGACAGTCTTCTCAGCGAGGTAGAGCTGCTCGCCGATCTCCCGATTCGTACGACCCTCGGCAACTAGTTCAAGGATGTCTTGTTCCCGAGGTGTGAGTTGCTCGAACGGATCGACAATCTCTTCGCTGGTCATTTCATGGAGAATGCTGCTGGCCAAGGCTGGGGTGACATACACCTCGCCCTTGGCCACTGCTCGGACGGCGTGGATGAGACCCTGTGCCACCACCCCCTTTAGCACATACCCCCTGGCCCCGGCTTTTAGCACTTCCAGTAGATCATCCCGGTCTTCGGAAACGGTGAGGATCGGTACGGCCGTTGCCGGCATTGATGCAGCGATGCGGCGGGTGGCTTCGATACCTCCGCCTTTGGGCATCCCCAGATCCAACACCACTAGATCAGGCGCCAACTCATTGGTCAGTCTGACTGCCTCCTCGGCGTCAGCTGCCTCACCGACAATTTCGATGTCCTTCTCCGACGACAGAGAATGGACTACGCCCTCGCGGAAAAGCGGATGGTCGTCAGCGACGAGAACCCGCAGGCGGTCAGACATTCGCCACCGTCGAGGTCAGTGGAAGAACCGCCTCAATCTCGGTGCCCTCACCGCGGCGGCTCTTAGCCAAGAACCTGCCTCCGAGAAGTTCCACACGTTCCCGCATACCGACTAGACCTAACGTTGCGCCATCGGCGACTTCTGCGGGCTCGAATCCTGATCCATCGTCAGAAATCGTCACCTCTACCTGAGAATCGGTTGCGGTCGCCCGGACTTTCCTCGACGCCGCCCCAGCATGTTTGTAGCTGTTCGCCAATGACTCCTGAACGACCCGAAAGACCGCAATGCTCACCGGCTCAGATCCCGCGACCGAGCTTCCGACACAGTCGAAGACAACGGACTCGCCCGAGATGCGCTCGAAATCGGTTACCGCTCGCTGGGCCGCCTCACACGGTGTCAGGTTCTCGACGCTCGGCGTCCGCAGGCCACGGCTGATCGTGCGAAGATCAGCTAACGCCGAGCCGAGAGCGGTACGCAATCTCCCAACGTCGTCGAGGCTCCCGCGGCCATTGCCCTCCATAGCCTCAGCTATTCCTTCAATCCGAAGAAGAGCGAGCGACACGTCCTGCGCGGGTCCGTCGTGGATGTCCGCCGAAACGCGCCTCAGGAACCTCTCGTTGAGGGTTGTCGTGCGGGCCGCGGCCTTGCTCACGCGAGCTTGCAGACGCCGATTATCGTCGAGAGCTCCTTGGAGCTCGTCGAGGTTCTCGAGGAGCTCGGATCTCTGTATCTGGATCGTGGTGCTGGCTCGCCGTACCATCCCGTTGAGAAGCAGGTACATGGCGAGAGTGGCAACTCCCACTATCAACCAGCCTCGGATCTGGGCGCCGCGAATCTCGCTTGCGAGAGTATTGGGCAGTTGGTAGAACTCGGAAACCGCGAACACGGCTCCTGATCCTTCACTCCGTACGGGTGCATATGTCTCAATCAGGGTTTCCCATTTGCTCCGCTCGTATTCGTTCTCCTGTTCGCTGAGGTTGCTGATTTCTGATACGACCTGTCCGTTGAAAGCCTCGAGCAGGTGACCGTCCAGCGCAAATGTGCGCCCAATCAGCTCTGGGTTGGGGCTGTAGATGATCTCACCGTCCGGCGACCAAATCTTGAAAGCCACGATCTGCTCACCCAAAGGTGTGCCCGTGAGCAGCTGATCCAAATCGGATCTCTGGGCCGGCGATAGCGCACCCTGTTCCGATAGATCCTGCACGACGGGGCTCACGAAGCTGTCCACATAGAGCGCGGTCACGCCGGCGGTGCGGTTGACGACTGCCTGCTCGACGGCAGAGGAGACCCAGATGCCAATGGTGACCATGCCCAGGACGAGGATTGCGAAGCTCAACACAACAAATTGCTTGGTGAAACTAAGCCTTTCGAGCAGGGGTACGGGCACCGGTGCCTCCACCAGATTCGCTTGACTTCATTGTAAGGGCAAGAGCATCAGACCAAGGTCGGAATCTCCCCCGACCATCAGCGGAAAAGACACTCCACCACAGCCCCTACCGCAACAACCGGCTCAAGTCATACGGTTTCAGGGAACTTCCACCGCCAAGCGCAACGCTTGGCCAAACCGAAAGGAACAGCATCGTGAAACTCCTACGATCGATCGCACTGATAGTGGTCGGTGCCTTGACACTTGTCGCCTGCGGCACCTCCGGAGCCACCCCAAGCGACGTGACATTCGATGTCGAATTGATCGAAATCAAAGGTGCAACCGACGGCATCCCGGCCCCCGAGCCGGATCCCAGCACGCTGTCGTCAGGCTACGGGTACAAGGCACCCGGCGAATACGACGCGGACAATC
>JAZFTN010000155.1:0-11972 GCA_036446715.1 Acidimicrobiia bacterium
GACGTCTCGTTCGTAGATGTTCCCGGACACGAGCGCTACCTGAAGAACATGCTCGCCGGAATCGAAGCCATCGACATCGCCCTCTTCGTGGTGGCTGCCGACGAGGGATGGATGCCCCAATCCGAGGAGCATCTCGCGGTGCTCGACCTCCTCGAAGTCGGTAATGGAGTGATCGCTTTGACCAAGTCTGATCTCGTCGACTCAGACCTCTTGGAACTTGCCACGACCGAGGTGACCGACAAACTCGAGGGCACCTCTCTCCAGGGTGCCGCAATCGTTCCCGTATCGGGAACAACCGGCGATGGCATCGACGTTCTTGTCTCGCATCTTCAGGAGCTGACCGCCTCCGTGGCACCCTCGGACATCGGCCGGCCGCGTCTTTGGGTCGACCGGTCATTCACAGCCAGTGGTGCCGGGACCATCGTCACCGGGACACTCCTCGACGGTCCTGTGGGGACCGACGAGAGCGTCACCATCTACCCGGGTGAAAGATCTGCCCGCATCAGGGGAATTCAAAGTCACGAGAACCAGGTCGACCACATCGAACCCGGACGGCGCGTCGCTCTCAACCTGAGCGGAATCGAACGCATCGAGGTTGGGCGCGGCGACATGATTGGCCTACCCGATCAGTGGACGAGCTCCACACGTTTCGCAGCCTCGCTTCGTACCGCCCGGTATGTGGACCAACTCGAGCGCCGAGGCGCCTATCAACTTCACGTGGGCAGCTCCGTGCACCCTGTCGAGATCGTGGGCATGGAGGATGGTGTCGCCGTCTTCACCACGTCTGAGCCAATCCCGCTCACCATCGGTGACAGGTTTGTCGTCAGAGACACGGGAAGAAAGCTTGTTGTTGCCGGTGGGCGCGTGCTCGACCCGGAGCCGGGAGCGACCAGGAACGCGATGACCCTTGTTCGATCGATCGATCCGGATGCCCATCCCGATGATCTGGCAGCACGGTTGATCTCCATTCGAGGCAGTGCCGACGCGGCGAGGATCTCCGCCCAGACTCGAGGGGGAAGTCCGCCCGATGCCATCAAAGTCGCCGGCCAAGTCCTTTCCACCAAGGCGTTCGGCTCTCTTGCCGAGAAGGCAGTCAGGTTGGTGGCCGCAGAACATGAGACGCATCCGCTGAGGGTCGGTCTGCCTCTGGCGACGCTTGCCGAGCGTCTCGGTGTGAACAGCGAGATTGCCGAACTCGTGGTTTCCGAGACCTCCGGGCTGGAGCGCGTCGGACCCGATATTGCCGCGTCGGGCAGGACGGTTGGACTGCCTGAGAAGGCACAAGCCGAATGGGAGCACGCCAGGGTCGAGCTCGAAGCCGCCCTGGCCGTACCAACGGTCGTCGAGTTGGGTCTGGATTCCGAGTTGCTTCATCTTAAATTACGAAGAGGTGAGCTGGTTCGAGTGAGCGATGACCTGGTGTGGCTACCACACCAGGTAGATGAGATCCGGCGTGTCCTCGAGTCCCTGCCGGAAGAATTCACGGTCGCCCAGTTCCGTGATGCTGCTGGACTGTCGCGGAAATACGCCGTCCCATTGTTGGAGTGGGCTGACAAGGAGGGACTCACCGTCCGCAGGGGCGATACCCGGACGCTCCGGTGAACCCGCTTTTGTCATCTTGTGTGGTGGTCAGCCGGCAAGAACGGTGTTGCGTCGTTCGACCTCTGTAAGGCCTCCCCAGATCCCGAACGGTTCACGAATGGCAATTGCATGGGTAGAACAGGGATCCTGGACGGGACACACCCCACATATGGCTTTTGCCTTCATCTCTCGGCGCTCCCGCTCCTCCTTGCGTTCAAAGGTCGGCGGCGGAAAGAAGAGATAGGCATGGTTCCCACGACACAGAGCAACCAGCTGCCAATCGTCCATGTGGGAAATCTCCTCCCGGTTTTAGCGAGAACCCAAAACGAAGCTACAGACTCGGCCCCGACCCTTCAAGTAGAACTTTGGATCAGGCTCGATAAATTTCGCGATCTTGACCTGAAATCTGCTGATCAATGCTCGACCTCGAGATAGAGCCCGTCTACTCCGATCACGGTGATCTCGTCCCCTTCGGCTATTCCCGCCTCCCGATGAGCGGTTGCGCGCCAACGGGCACCGTTCACTTCAACCAAACCGTTGGGTTCGAACTCGACGAGAGCTCGGCCGGCATGGCCGATAAGGGTGTCACGGCCGATGGTCTGTGTCGACAACCGGGCCCGCTGAACAGTCGGCATGGCCAGCAGAAAGAAGAAGAGCACCCCAAGCACCGACGGCAAGACCAGCCACCATCTCGGATCGATCTGACCTGCACCGTCCACGAAGAACATCCCGGACAACTGAAGGAGAATCGCCCCGGTCACGGTCATTACCAGAACCCCTCCCTTCTGATGGGCAACGGTGAGCAGAGCCCAACTCGATATGGCGAGGACCAGCGCCCACCAGCGCACCGGCAGGTTGACCACTCCCCAGCCGGCGAGAAGCAACGAGATCGACGCGACTGCGGCGGCGACGCCAGGGCCCAGGGCGAAGAACTCAAAGGTCACCATGGCAAGGCCGATGACCAGAAAGAAGAAAGCTGCCTCGGGAGTGACCGCCAGCCTGAAAAATCTGGTACCCAAGCCCGGCTTGCGGAACGTGGTTGTCTTCAGGGTCACACCGTCCTCAAATTCCTCAATAGTCGAAACGGTGACGGGCCCATTCGCAGTGGCAAAGGTCCGACCGTCGAGATCCTGCAAATACTGACGAAGTGTCGGCTGAAGCTCGAGACCGGTCTCCTCGGCTGACAGAACGGTGTCGTCTCGACCAGAATCATCCCCAACAATTCGGGGCTGAAGATGGCCGAGTTCGGAGCCGGGCGCGATCGCAACCTCATCAGCCTCGATGGCCATCAGCGCTGCTCCCCCATAGGCAACCGCCGGCTCGGGACCGACCCATACAGCAACCGGCAATGGGGGGCTTGACAGCACGTCGACCAACTTGCCGTAAGCCTCGCTGTCGAGAACTGCCTTCGAGTTGACCTGAAGAACAGCCAGGACTTGTCCGGAGGAAGCCGCGAATTCGATCGACTCCGTCATGAAGTCGAGTGCGGACGCGTCGAGCGGTCCGCTGACATCGATGACGTCGATGCCACCATGCGCATCGTGAGCCAGGACCACGAGCGGGATCGCCAGGAAAAGCACAATGAGAGAGAGACGCCGCACGGCTTGTGAGGTTAGGAGTGGGCCACCGGTACCCGATCTCGCGACGCCAAATACCGTTCTGTGAAGATTTACGCGGCGCATACCCGCGCGAATCTTCACAAAGGGCTTGGGGACAGGTGGTTCGCCGGGGTTAACGTGGCCACCCGATGCCTAAAGTCTTCCTTGTCACCGATGCATCATGGGTAGCCAACGAAGTGAGGGCCGGGCTGTCCCTCGGTGAATGGGCCATCGAGGAGATCAGCGACCCACGATTGACGACGAGTCTCGTGATGGAGAAACGGCCGGACGCCGTCATTGTCGACATGCAAGTAGGCAGCATGGGAGGGATGGCTGTCATCAGGGGGATAAGAGGCGAGATCGCGGAAAGCGACCGCCCCCGGACTGTCCTGCTGCTCGACAGGTCGGCCGACGAGTTCATCGCCAGACGCTCCGGTGCCGATGCCTTCGTTCTCAAGCCGATCAACGCCTCGGCTCTGCGAGCGGCGCTCCAACACGGGCGCACGCCTTCCTCCAACACCGTAGAAGAGGAATAGAGAAGCTGAAACTTTTCCGACTGCGTGTCGGCTTCGATTCGACTTGGTGTCGGTGCACGGTTTGGTTTCACTCCCCGGCCATGCGGTGCCGGAGCGCGACATCTCAACCAATCTGATCCACTACTTGCCGATCGTGACGACCGTGGTTGCCATCGCTTTCTTCCGTGTGTTGTGGCTGCATTGGCGTCGCGACCCTTCGGCCCGATACGTCATGTGGTGGATGATCGGCGTTGGTCTGTACGGTCTGGGCACGCTGACCGAAGCAGTTACGACCGTCTTCGGCTGGAGCGAGCCAGTCTTTCGTACCTGGTATATCGCCGGCGCCCTACTCGGCGGGGCTCCCCTGGCCCAGGGCACCGTGTATCTGCTGCTTCCGAAACGGACCGCCGACCGTCTTGCCGTCGCTCTTGTCACATACATAGCCATAGCTGCGGCATTTGTGGTGTCTGCTCCGCTCCTGTACGAGTTGGCGGAGCCGAACCGGCTGTCCGGGGAGGTTCTGGCCTGGCAGTGGGTCCGGCTCTTCTCGCCGTTGGTGAACCTCTATGCAGTGATCTTCCTTATTGGTGGGGCGATCTGGTCGGCGTGGCGTTACTGGCGCCGAGGTGACGCCTCATCCAGAGTCCTCGGAAACATTCTGATCGCAGTTGGGGCGATTCTCCCCGGAATTGGTGGCGGGTTCGCCCGTGCCGGAGTTGTCGAGGTTCTCTACGTCACCGAGCTGATCGGGCTCCTCCTCATCTGGGCCGGCTATCGCGCGATCTCGGGAGATCGACTGATCTCGATACACCGGACCCAGCGGCGCACATCGACCCCTTCCATGACCGAATCGACCTGAGGTACAACCTTGATACAAACGAAACCCCTGATCGCGCTGGCGGTCATGACCGTCATGGTGGTCGCGGCATGTAGCCCAGCCGAATCTGTCGACACCGGCGCCTCATC
Organism: Acidimicrobiia bacterium; assembly: GCA_036446715.1. Classification (GTDB taxonomy): domain Bacteria; phylum Actinomycetota; class Acidimicrobiia; order Spongiisociales; family ZC4RG35; genus SZUA-217. The sequence continues at coordinate 4,661 of JAZFTN010000155.1, forward strand.
GACTACTACCACGGAGACGATCACCACCCCACCGTCAACAACCACCACCATTGAGACGACTTCGACTTCGGTCGTCGATGAAAGGGTTTTCGTCGGAGCGGATGGCGTGGAGACCACGATCGGCGACATCTCACGCATCGTGTCTCTCAACGGCGACCTGACTGAGATAATCTTCGAACTCGGTCTTGGTGACAATGTGGTTGGTGTTGATGTCACTACGACCTATCCCCCGGAGGCTGCGGCTCTGAACGATCAGGGCCAGACAGTGGGTTTCGCCCAACAGCTTGCGGCCGAGGCTGTGATTCGGTTTGACCCGACCCTGGTCATCGGTGATCAGCAGGTCGGGCCACCGGAGGTGATCGAACAACTTCGAGAGGCAGGGATTCCCGTGGTCATCCTCGAGACCCAGACCACCCTCGATGGGGTGGAGACCAAGATCAGTCAGGTGGCAGAGATTCTCGGAGTCCCGACAAAAGGTGTCGAACTAGCCGAGAGGGTGATGGCCGAGATCGACGCGGCACGCGATCTCGCCAAACCCAACGAGTCGGACCCCACAGTGGCTTTCGTCTATGTGCGAGGACCACAGGTGGTGTTCCTCTTCGGAGTCGGAATGGCGACCCAGGCGATGATCGAGGGTGCCGGTGCCATCGACGCCGGTGTCGTGGCAGGTGTGTTCGGGCCGGCGCCGCTCACCCCCGAGGCACTGGTCGCCGCAGCCCCCGATGTGATCGTCTTGCCCGAGGCAGGACTGGCCGCTTTGGGCGGGATCGAGGCTTTCCTCGAACTCCCCGGAGTCGCCGAGACACCGGCGGCCAAGAACAACGCATTTCTTGCATATGACGAGGCGTATTTCTTCAACCTCGGGCCACGAGCCGGTCAGGCCTTGGACGAGTTTGTCCACGACCTGTATCCCGGCATCGGTTGACAGAAACCTCAGATCTCGCAACAAAAGCCGACCCGTACGCGGGCCGACGGCGGTGGGTGGCGCCCGTCGTTGGCCTGTTGTTGACCCTCACAGCTTGGGCAGCACTCTCGTTCGGAGCAGTGGAGGTGCCCCTCGAGGAGGTGTTCGGGGTTCTCGCCCGCAAGGTCGGTTTGAGTCTGTTCGCCGAGCCCTCCTCGCAGGCCGAGGCGGTGGTTTGGAGCATCCGGATGCCGCGATTGCTGCTCGCCTTCACCGTGGGAGCCGCACTGGCCCTTGTCGGTGGGATGCTTCAGGGGCTCCTGCGCAACAAGCTCGCCGATCCCCATCTTCTCGGGATCGGTCCGGGGGCAGCGATCGGGGCAGCGATCGGCTCAACGGGCGGTGGTGTGCAGGGCGCGATCGCAGGTGGAGTGGCAGCTGGGGTGATAACAGCATTCGTCGTAAGAAGGTTGGCCCGGAGAGCGTCGATCGACCCCACGCGAATCATCCTCTCCGGCGTGGCTCTCGGCGCCGCCCTCAGCGCCTGGGTCGGGTTTGTCGTCTTCGGGTCGGACCGGGCCAGGGTGCCTCCCATCGAATTCTGGTTGCTTGGCAGTCTGACCGGGTCGACCTGGAGAGCGTTCTGGACGGTGCTGGTTTTCATTGTCATAGCCGGGATCGTCATGCTTGGCTCCGGGCGATTCCTCGACGTCCTGGGGCTCGGTGAGGCCGATGCAAGGCATTTGGGGATCGATGTCGACCTCGTCCGCACCGTTCTGTTGATCGCAGCAGGAGCAGCCGTCGGGGCAACGGTGGGAGCCGTTGGGGTGATCGCGTTCGTCGGCCTTCTGATTCCATCATTGCTCAGACCCTTTACGGGCCCATTGCACCGCCACCTGTTGTGGGCGACGCTTGCCTGGGGAGCACTGTTCGTCGCCGCAGCAGATCTTCTGGCTCGTCTCGCTTTCGAGCCGATCGAGATACCTGTCGGCCTCGTCACCGCAGCGTTCGGTGGCCCGGTGTTTCTCTGGCTTCTGACGAGGCGCCAGGATGTCTGACGCCACGGTGATCGGCCGTTCGCTCACCTACCGGGTTGGAAAAGCCGCGCTTGTCGCCGGGGTCGACTTCGAAGCAGCCCCCGGTGAACTCGTCGCGGTGATAGGGCCGAATGGAGCCGGCAAGTCCACCCTCCTCAACCTCCTGGCAGGCAACCTCCGACCAACTGAGGGTGACGTCCTTCTCGACGGCGTGGATATATCAGAGGCGCTACCCCGAGATCTCTCCCTTCTCCGCTCAATGCTCACCCAGCGAGAGCCGATCGACATCCCTTACACGGCAGCTCAAGTAGTGCAGATTGGACGTTTTCCTCATCGACGGGATGAGGACAACAGTGCGGCCCGGGACGCTGCCGCGGTGGCCGACGCCATGGCGAGCACCGACACCACCCAGTTCGCCACTCGTATCTACGCCACTCTGTCCGGTGGTGAGCAGACCCGTGTTTCCCTTGCACGGGTGCTCGCTCAGCAAACGCCGATCGTGTTTCTCGACGAGCCGACAACCGCTCTTGACGTAGCTCACCAGGAGCGGGTAATGGCTGAGACCGTACGCCTTTCTCGACAGCAACGGGCTGTCGTGGTTGTACTGCACGACCTCAACGCCGCGGCCATCCACGCCGACCGGATCGTGCTGATGGACCAGGGAGCGGTTGTGGCCAGCGGTCGATCACGCGACGTGCTCCGCCAGGATCTGCTTTCAGACGTCTACGCACAACCGATGGTGGTTGTCGACCACCCGTTCCGGGACTGCCCCCTCGTGCTTACTGGTCGAGGGACTAGTCATTGAGGGTCGGCTGAGTATGGCCAGATAGTTCTGGGTGCTGGTGGCCGATAGATGTTCTTGATGCGCAGATATGCCATTGCCATGCCCGGTCGGGTCGCCTGCATCTCGTGTGGACGACCCGACTCCCGTTCTGCGGCGCGTTCTCCGTCTGATAAGCCGATTAGGTCGCTAGACCGATTGGGATTTGCTCCATCTCGGTCAGAATTTTCGGCATGACTCTGGGTCATAGCTTCGAGTCGGTCCTGGAAGCGGCAAAGCTCGGCGCCGATTGGGCCTGGGCTGTTCTCTACGGAGAGATCGCTGGTCCGGTGACGGGCTTCTTCAGGAGTCGCGGAGTGGCTGATCCCGAGGAAGCTGCCGGAGATGTGTTCTTCGAATTGGCTCGAGGGCTGGTGAGCTTTGAAGGGAGCGAGGATTCCTTCCACACATTTGTATTTGTGATCGCATACAAACGTCTTCTGGTTGAGAACCGCTATTCGAATCGCAAACTGCGGACCGTGCTGGCCGATCGAGTTCTGGACCGTCTTCACGATGATGCTGAGGTGATGGGGGTCATTGCAGAGCACCAGGTCTCAGAGGAGGTTCGAACGGCCTTTGAGATCCTCACCCCAGAGCAGCGTGATGTGCTCTCGCTGCGGATTGCCGGCCGGCTGTCCATTGATCAGGTTGCGGAGGTATTGAACCGCGGCGTGAAAAAGGTCAAAACCGTTCAGCGACGTGGGATGGCGCGAGTTCGCAGTCAGCTCCCGAACGAGGCTGTCTTGACATGAGATCAGAGAGCGGACTCCGAGAGGACATGTGGACCGAACTGATCGACCGCGACCTCGACCTCCTCATAGATGGCAAGCAGCCGCACAACAGCGACCTGGCGCCTCTGAGGTCTTTCGTGAACACGTTGGGCAGCTTTGGTGTCACCGAACTTTCGCCGGGGTTCCCCGAGGATCATGCCGCCGAAGGAGCGGCCATGGCACGAGCCCGGCTTTCCGACACCACCGTCCCGCTGTCAACCGGTCGACGACTGACTCTCGGGTTGAAGCGGCGGGTTACCGCAGCAGCGACGAGTCTGATGATGATCGTTGGGATGACCGGTGTCGCTTGGGCCGCCGACTCCGCTGTTCCCGGTGACTGGAACTACGGAATAGACCGCGCCCTCGAATCCATGGGTATCGGGGCCGGAGGAACCGAAGAACGACTCGAGGAGCTCGCCGTCATCCGGGGAACCGAAACAGTATCCCGTGATGATTCGAGCTCAGGGGCAAAATCCGAGAATTCTGAGGTCGGGCTGGACAACGCTGCCGCCACCGTGGCGGAAACCCCTCGTGGAAGCCAGCGTGCCACCGAGGTGCAAAACGGCGAATCGGCACTGCTCACCTATCTCGCCAACATTGATCGAGTAGATGGCCCAACGGTCTCGGAACTGGTTAAGCAGTTCAAACAAGCCCAAAAGCCCTCAGGGACGAAGAAGCCCGAAAATCCGGGAGAGCAGGGCAACAAGCCGACAGAGCCAGGCAAATCCGCCGAGGCAGGCAACCGCTAGCCAAGCCCTCCGCTCTTCGTAACACTTGCGAAACACGCCCTGCCAATCTGGCCTGGCACCAACCTCGCCCTCTGTAGCGTTGCAAGCATGGGAGCGGCGGCAGACTGCGAATCGATCGGCGTTGGCCTGCTCCGGCAGCCGGTCAACTCGATCACCACCGTCGCCTTCGTGGCCGCAGGTCTCTGGATAGTGACCGTGCGCCCAGATCGTCGCTGGGTGGGCGTTGCGGTGGTGGCGACCGGCATCGGGTCGTTGCTGTTCCATGGACCAATGCCGGCCGGGGCGGAATGGGCCCACGACGTCACCCTCGCCTGGCTACTGCTGGTCGTAGCCGGTACCGGGACCAGGTGGGAGAAGACCACCCATATCCCTGGCTTGCTCGGCCTTGGAGTGCTCTTCGCCTTCATCCCGGCGATCGCCGATCCGCTCGCGGTTGTCATCACGGTCATTGCTCTGGTGGTCAGAATCCGACTGGATCGATCGCCGCACACTCGGGGTGCGCTGACCCTGCTCGGGGCCTCGGCGATCATTGGCCGCCTCGGCGCCACGGGCTGGCCACTGTGTGATCCGAACTCGTTGCTCCAAACCCACGGTCTCTGGCACGTGGCTGCGGCAGCCGCCGTCGTCTGGTGGGCAACCGGCGCCGACTCCGGTCCTCAGTCAGCTCACACCAGGCGCCCGGAGTCATGAGTCCGGAAGACAACCGCGACACACCACCACTAGCTCTCGAACGAGAAGACACTGCCACTTGGCACGGTCAGGGTGGGAGTTCACTGATCGCAAGGTTTGCGACGATGTCGGGAGGAAAGAATCGGCCAGCGTGTCATTGACGAAACTGCTCTCGGCCTCGGCCTTCAGATGAAGGTCAGAGCCTGTCGACCGCTGGCCAAGGCCTCCTCGTAACTCAGTGCGGCGCCTTCGGCCGCCAGAGTTTCTCGGTCATCGGTGTCGGTGGCGATCCTCTCCTCGATCACCGCGTACCTGGGACGATTGGGCGGAGGTACTGGTCGCCCCACTTCTTCTCGGACGGCCATGGCCCAACCCCAGAGACGTGCAGCAAACTCGGCTTCGCCCTTATCGAGAAGAGGGCCGGTCAGGGTCTCCAGGGTCGCGGCGAGCACGGTCATGTCGTGACGGGGGCCATCCAAGAGGTCGAGCGCGTCTGTGAGACTGGCAGAGGCATCGTCTATCTTGCCGGCGGCGAACTGAGCGTCCGCCATCAAATGGAGGTTCTCTGCGACCTCACTTCCAGTCGAGCCGATGTCGCGCTCAAGATCGGCGCATCGTTTATGGTTGGCAATGGCGTCTTCGTACTTGCCCTGGTGAAAGTCCACAATCCCAATGCATGCGTAGTTGAAGGCTTGTAATCCACGATTACCCAGTGCCTTGGCTTGGATGAGGCTCTCGTCATGGAGTTGGCGGGCCGTTTCGAAGTCAAGCCGGTAGCGGGCCAGGATCGCCCCCACTCCAGACGCCCATGCCAGACCCAGCGTGTCTCCGGTCTGGCGCATCTTGGCGATGGCCAGGTCGAGGTGCGGGGTTGCGGCGTCGACATCTGCCCGCATCCGGTCAATCCATCCCCTCGCGTACGAGGCCCAGCCGATGGCCCAGTCTTCACCAGACCGCTGGGCGAGCTCTAGTGCTTTGTCCTGAATTGTCTCGGCAACGTCGTAATCGTCGAGGTTCTGTCTCATCCAGCCTTCGACGAGGAATGTTTCAGCGAGCTTGGCATCATCGTCCAGGCGGTTGGCCATGCCCTTGGTGTCGACTAGATGGGCCTTCAGAGTCTCGTTATCGCTGCTCCAAAGGAGATGCCAGGCGTAGGCCACCATCAGGCTGAGGACGGTCTGTTCGTCACCGATGTCGGGGCGGCCGAGTAGTGGGCCCAGCCATTCGTCCCGTTCCTCCTTGTGGTCTCGAACAAACCAGAACCAGTGGAGAGCTGCTGCCAGACGCGCTGTGATCGGCGACATCTCGTGTTCGTCGGTGAATGACATGGCAGCCCGGAAGTTCTCGTGATCGGCCTCGAGTCTCTCCATCCACTCGACTTGTCCACGTCGGCGAAGATGTGGTGCCGCCTGCTCAGCCATCTCGAGGAAGTACTCGGCGTGACCCTTGCGGACGTCGTCGGCCTCACCGCTGTCCTTGAGTTTACCGAGGGCGTACTGGCGCAGGGTTTCGAGAAGCCGGTATCGATCACCGCTGCCTCCTTCCCAGACCACCATCGATTTGTCGACCAGTGAAGAGAGATGGTCGACCACGTCGAACTCGTCAACGACTCCTCCCACGCAAACTGTCTCGGCAGCTTCGAGCGTGAAACCGCCACGAAAGGCTGCAAGGCGGTTGAAAAAGACCTGTTCGCTCTCTTCCAACAGTTCGTAGCTCCAATCAACCGCAGCTTCGAGGGTCTGTTGACGGGGAAGAGCCGTGCGGCTGCCGCCGGTGAGAAGGCGGAAGCGGTCGTCGAGCCGGTCTGCAATGCGGGCGACATCCAACGACTTGGCTCGGGCTGCGGCCAGCTCGATTGCCAACGGCATCCCATCGAGACGGCGACAGATTTTCAATACAAAGGGATATGTCTCCTCGGTCAACTCGAAGTTTGGGTTGACCGCCGCTGCCCTCTCGGCGAACAGTCGAAGTGCGTCGGCACCGGTGCCCCCGAGTTCTTTCAAGTCGAATCGGTTGGGCATCTCCAACGATGGCACCTGCCACAGGGTCTCACCTGCGATTCCCAAACCTTCCCTGCTGGTGGTGAGGATCTTGACGTCGGGGCAAGCCTTGAGCAGATAGGTTGCGAAGTCCGCTGAGGCACCGATGAGATGCTCGCAGTTGTCGAGGATGAGCAGCGTTTGACGGTGTTGGAGAAAGCCGACGATCTGATCGATCACTGGAACCGTCTCCCCCGCCTGTGCCGCACCGCCGACGGCGCCCCCCTGTCCCCGGTTGATCCTCAATGACTCCGCCACCCAGGGCGCCAGCTTGTCCGGGTCGCTTACGGCGGCGAGCTCTACAAGCCACACACCGTCCTTGAA
>JAZFTN010000156.1:0-19402 GCA_036446715.1 Acidimicrobiia bacterium
TGACCGATCAGCGGTGAGTCAACCAGAGCTGGATCACCACCGAATCGAGAGGCGAGAACAACGGCGAGAACCACAGTTCCGAGAGCAATCCCCAGACCCGCCCAGCGAAGCCACCTGCCGGTCATGCGCAAGGCTCTCCGCTGCTGACGGCCTGAAAACTAGATCCGACCAATGCCTTCGAATCTTCGGACAATTCGGGATCCGCCAGTATGTCAGAGAACAAGTCGGCGGCAGCATTGCTCTCGCCGGCGCCACACCAGAGGACCTGCCCCTTGAGGAACATTGCCGTAGTGGAGCCGGAGTCGATGATGAGAGCCTGATCAAATAGGCCGATCGCGGTGTCGACCTCGCCATTCCCGTCCCACGCCATCCACCCGAGTCGGACGAGGGCCGTAACCACCTCTGCATTGGATGCGGCGGCTGCCTCGGCAACGGCAAGGTAGTGGGGAAAGGCGGAGCTGTAGTCGCCGACCTCGTAGTAGCGCTCAGCAAGCGCAAGACGCATCCCGTTGATTTGGGGATCATCGAGGTTGGCTTCCACAACTGCCTCCATCGTCTCGTTTGACACCTTCGAGAGATCTTGGCCTTCGAGGTTGGCAACTCCTGCCGCGGGTCCTTCACGATCCTGGAGAAAGAAGCCGGCAACTATCACGACAACGGCGAAAGCTCCCGCCAGAATGAGTCCGCCGACCAGAGTCCGGCTTCGGCTCCGACTTGGGGGGACAGCATCGGGGGACACATCGGTCCCCGGGTGACGACGCCACCAGACAATGATCGATAGTCCCGCCGCCAACGCCACCACGGGCGCCACCCAGAGCACGAGAGTGACTCCGCTCGCCGGTGGGTCGAGCAACACGGCCCCGCTGAAGGCTGCAAGGAGCTCATCGATGATTTCGGAGTCGCTGGCTCCTCCGGCCACGCGTTCGGAGACGAGGGCCATCATGTCTCTTGCCATCTGCGACGGTGAGTTGGCTATTGACTCGCTCTGGCAGACCGGGCACTTGATCTGTTTGCCGATTTGCTCCACACGATCTGCCTCGGTCGGACTTGATACGACGAGGGCGACGAGAATCACGGCCATGACGACGATGCCCGTGACTGAGAGAAGATTGCGGACCCGTTCAGACATCGGCTTCTTGACGTTCCCGGCGAGCCTTCCGTTCCCGTCGTCGTACCGCCATCGTCGCGAACCCACCGGCAGCGGCGATCAATCCGCCCAGCCAAAGCAGGCTTATGAGAGGCGACGTGTCGAAGGCCAACGTGGCGCTCTCTGATTCGAATGAACTCAGAGTGGCATAGAGATCGCCGCCAGGTTGGTAGAGGACGTCGGGTGTGCTGATCCCGGCGTTGTCTCCGAAGAAGTTTGCCGCCGGTGTCATTGTTGCGATGAAACGCTCACCCCTGTTGACACTGAGTCGAGCGCCCCGGGTCGTCTTGTTCGGATGCTGCTCCTGGAAGGGCGACTCATAGGTGATGGTGAACCCGGCGAACTCGATCGACTCACCGGGTGTCATTTCGACTTCGGTATGTGCGCCGAGGTTGGAGGCGAACGCTATTCCGATAGCGACCAGGACGACTCCAATGTGACTCAGCTGGCCCGCCCAGAAAGGTGGGTCACCACCGATCACAGATTTCGCCGACTCCAATCGACTCACTCCGAGTTTGGACATACGTCGGCCTGTCAACTCGAGGAAGAGCCCGAAAATCGCTCCGATGACAAAGATTCCGAGACTGATCGCCAGTACGACCCACCCGATCCGGGTCACGGTGAGGGCAGTTACCAGGCCCGCGGCGAGCCCCAGAGCCAAAGGTGTCCTGACTCGCCTCCAAACGAGGTTGCTATCGGCCGAACCCCACGGTGTGACGGGCCCAAAACCCATGACCAGCAGCAGCAAGAAAGACAGCGGCACAGCGAGTCGATTGAAGAAGGGCTCTCCCACTCCTACCTGGGTTCCCGTGAAAGCTTCGAGGATGAGGGGGTAAGTGGTCCCGATCAGCACCACAAATGCGAAGAGCGAGAGCAGCAGGTTGTTTGCCAAGAACGTTCCCTCGCGTGAGACGAAAGACTCGATTCGGGGCGAGGAGGCGACCAGGTGTGCCCGGGTCGAGAAGAGAGTGAACGACCCGACCAGAACGAGAACGAGAAACCCCAGCAACGCGGGGCCGATCGCCGACTGTGTAAAGGAGTGGACCGAGTTGATGGTGCCTGACCGAGTCAGAAATGTGCCCAGAATCGTGAGGGAGAAGGCACTGATGACCAATACGAAGTTCCAGGCCTGGAGCATGTTGCGACGCTGTTGGACGATGGCTGAGTGAAGGAATGCGGTCGCCACCAGCCAGGGCATCAATGAGGCGTTTTCGACCGGGTCCCATGCCCAGTATCCGCCCCAAGAGAGAACCTCATAGGCCCACCAGCCGCCGAGCACGATGCCGAGAGTGAGAAAGGACCAGGCGACGACTGTGGACCGGTGGCTTCGCCGCAGCCATTCCGGTCCGGGGACCTTGAGGGCAAGGGCGCTTATCGCATATGCGAAGGGAACGGTGAGACCCACGTATCCGATGTAGAGCAGTGGTGGGTGCATCGCCATCATGAGATGATTCTGAAGAAGCGGATTCGGTCCGGGCCCTTCGAGTGGAGCGTCGATAGCGGCGAAGGGCCAGGCACTCGAGGTGAGACATCGATTCTGGGCTGCTTCGACACACACCTCGAATGGGTTGGCGATGGTGAGCATCAGGCCGAAGAAAAAGATGCCCACGCCGCCGATCACTGCAAGGGCACCGGCCCCCAGTTGGTCGGGCGAACGGCCGTAGCGTCGGGCTACTGCCCAAGTGAACACGGCGAGGACCAAGCCCCAAAGGAGGATCGAACCCTCCAGCGCCGCCCATGCCGTCGCGACGTCAAACGGAAAGGGTGTTGTCGATGCGTGGTGGTTGGCGACGTAGGCAAGGGAGAAGTTGTCAGTCAGGAGGGCGATTTCCATGGCACCCATCGCCACGACCGACCCCACAAGCATCAAATTGGCGGGACCGACCAGGTCGGGTCTGGCGGCAGATCGTGAGGCCGCTATGCCGCGCCAAACGAGAAGAGAAGCCCCAATGAGCGCAACAACGAGACCGGCAGTGCCCAGGAAAGCAAGCATCAATTGTCCGGGTAGGCCCCGCCCTCCTCGGGCAGTTCGTAGTTCTCGTCATGACGGACCAGCGCACTGTCGGCTACGAAGACATCACCGCTCCACGCGCCCTCGACAAGAACCGGAACCTGCTCGTCGAACAACGGAGGCGGGGTATTGCTGAGGACGACGGGAATCGTTGCACCGCCGTCGGTGACGTCGAATCTGAGATTGTCACCGTCCTCGGTCAGTGTTCCGTCGACAACAAGCCCGGCGAGTCTGAAGCGCTCACCGTCGGGAAACTCCGATCGTTGGTCGACAGCTTCGGTCGGATACAGGTAGTAGGTGAGGTTGTCGTTGAGCCCGGCCATGGTCAGGGCGACGACGAGGACTATCACTCCCCCAATTCCGAGGAGCACGAATCGGCGATGGACCATGGGTCAGCTCCTGGTGGTGGCCCTGCGCCTCCGCAGATGCAGATACACCGAGTAGGCGATGATCATCCCGTAGGAGATCACGAATACGCCGGCGACGACGGCGGTGTCAGACATCTCCGACCTCACTCAGCTTCGGTGGCTTCACCGCGTCGCCGGCAAGCAACTCGGTTTCCCGATTTGCCTCCTCGAGGCGCGCAACATCGGTTCGAGCCGCCATCAGGGCCACGTAGAGAATGGTGAAGGCCACAACATTGACGAGCATCGCAATCAGCATCTCCGCGGGCATGGTCGAGCCATCGGGTCTGATGGATTGCGTCTGGTGGAGAGTCCTGAAGAGGTTGACGGAGAAATAGACCAAGGGCACCTGGACGACAGCCACAACACCGAGGATGGCCGAGCGGCGGGCCTTGACAACGGGGTCGTCCACAGCATTGCGAAGAGCGATATAGCCCAGGTAGACAAAAAACATCACGGCTGTCGACGTGAGACGAGGGTCCCCCCAATCCCATGCTCTGCCCCATACGGCGTGGCCCCAGACCATTCCGGTGAACAACCCGATACCGGTGAACAACACGCCTATCTCGGCTGATGCCGATGCGAGACGGTCCCATCGTTGTTTCTTCTTCCACAGCCACATGATCGAACCGAGGGCAGTGACACCAAACGCCAGAAAGGCCAGCCACAACGAGGGCACGTGAACGTTGATTATTCGGCTGTACTCGCCCTGGAGTGAGTCGGGAGGTGCGGTGAGCGCAAACCACAGTCCAACCGTCATCGCAGCAGCAGCAACGCTAAACAGCACTCGTATCCGGGTCATCGTGTCGCTTCCTCTAGCGGTCTCGCCATACCTACTCCGATCACGGCAAGGGCCAGGTCGGTGGCGAGCATCAGCAATACCCATGGGAGGATACCGGTGCCCCGAGATAGTGCCTCCAAAGACTGGGAGGCGCCGATCACGAGCGGAAGCGCAAGGGGAGCCACGATCAGAGATGCGAGAGCCGTGCGATTCCTCAGCCCGGCCGTTATCTCACCGGCAAGTGTGCCGAGTTCGGTGAGCCCGATCGAGAACAGCACCGTTCCTAGAAGCACCGTCGGCCAGTACCCGGACGGGAGAGTTGGCCCGTAAATGAGCACCATCGCGATGAACAGCACCACGAGGAACGCCAGCATGAGGACACCGCCGGACAGTACCCGACCCACAAATCGAGCGGCCGGATCAACCCCGAGCAGAGCATGCAGATCTCGCCGCTCCTGTGTGTCGGCCGCCGACTGCCGAAGCGCAACTTGCATGCCGAAGAGGATTCCAAGCGCCCAGAACACCGCCGGTCCTATTCGACTTATGGTCGCAAGCTCGATTCCAAGGGAAAGCGGAAACACCATGAGTGCGACCACAGCGAAAGGAAGCACGATTCTTAGGGTGTCTCCGAGTCGTCTCTCGACACGGAGATCCACCCTTGCTATCTCCAGGGTCTGGTTCCAGAAGCTCATCGAGCCCTCTCCAGGCGCCCGGAGCTGAGGGCCATCACCTCATCGCAGCTCTCGTCGAGCCGTTGGTGGTCATGAGAGACCATTACAACTCCGCCACCATCGCCAATCGTTCGGTCCATGAGTGCGTCTATGAGCTCGCGGGCCGAATTGTCGAGACCGGATGTTGCCTCATCGAGGAGCAGCAGCCTTGGCCTGGTCAGCAGCAGATGAGCTACCTCGATCCGTCTCCGCATTCCAAAGGAGCTTGCATCCGCCCTTCTGTCGGACGCCTCGTCAAGACCGACCACCTCGAGAACCGGGTCCACTCTTTCCTCGGCCAAGCCCGCCAGCCGGACAACATGAACGAGATTCTCGCGAAGGGTCAGCTCGTCAATCAGAGCCGGGTTGTGACCGATCATCCCGATAGAGGGCCTGACCGCGAACACCTGGTCGGAGTTGACGTCGGCGCCCAATATCGACCCCGCTCCCTCGCTGACCCTGAGCAGTGTGGTCAACATGCGAATCAAGGTGGTCTTGCCCGATCCGTTCGGGCCGGTAACGCCCGCGACCTGGCCCGGTTGCAGGTCGAAATCAACATGGCGAAGGATGGGCTTTCCCCCAAGGGAAACACCGGCGTTTTCCAGATGGACTAGTAGATCCACATTCGGAGTCTCATCACCGGGAAGAAGAGTCTCAAGTTGGTGCTGTGCCCCGCTGGCCGGCGAGTCTCGGACCGAGCCACGCCGCAAGTCCTCCGAGCACCACGGCGGCGAGGTACCAGCCGACCGGTCCGCCGGTGAGACTCGGCCGCATGGGCTCGGTGAGGAGACGGACCAGCCCGACCAGGGCAAGCGCCGCTCCGGCTCTGGTGAGAAGGCGCCAGGGCAATCGGGAGACCAGCCACGCGGCCACAATCAGACCTGCGGCGGCATAGAGCTCGACAGGATGACGGGTGACGGCGCTTCCCGGCTCAGCCCATGCCCAGGGAAGACCAGACGCTGTTCCCAGACATGCGCCCCGCCAAAGACATCCGGCGTGCCAGCCGGCGAGACCAAGTACCGCAGCAGGTGCGGTCGCGTCCAGGTCGACGATCCTCCACTTGTCGGCCCACAGGTAAGTCACGATGGCGCCAACGGAAGCCGCCCCTGTGTGGACGCCTCCCCTGACAATCAAGATGTCGAGAGGGTGGGTGAGAGGATTGATGCCCTGTAACGCCATCGCCACGAGCCGGCCAACGACGAGCCCTCCCACCGCCGCCCCAATCATGCGATCTGTCGGATGATCGGGAAGACGGTCGGTCCAGAGACGGGTGCCTACCCAACTGAAGCCGATCGCAGTGAGCGCCGCCCACAGCAGGGTGACTCCAACTAGAAACCCATTTCGCCTAGGAGCCCAGTCGAAGCAACTCGTCGATATTCAAGGCGAGGGTCCTCTCATCGAGAATCCCACTATGCGTCTTGAACAGCTCACCGTTCGGGGCGAAGAAGAACGTGACCGGTGTGCCGATCCCGGCATAGAAGTTGACGACCTCGCGGTCGCGGTCGAAGAAGTGATCGAACTCGAGACCGAATTCGGCGAGGAATGCTTTGGCATCTGTCTGGTTGTCCTGAACGTCGACGCCTATGAACTCGATCTGGGAGCCGTATTGCTCGAATGCCTGGTTGAGCAGGGGAGCCTCTGAGCGGCACGGCAGGCACCACGACGCCCACACGTTGACGACAGCCGGTCTGTCGATACCCCCAAGATGGGCTTCGAACTCATCGGCTGTAGTCGGTGGCAGATCCGGGCTGCCCCCCACATCCTCGGGTCCTGCCGTGGCGGTACCACCACATGCCACGAGGATCAGCATGAGCACGAGCGAGCGCTTCAACATCGTGAACGATTGTCCCATTAGGCGGTTTCTATTTGGCATCCAAGCCTGCAAACGCCCCCGTCATGACGCTTATGCCGCGCGACGGGATGGAACGGTCAGACGCACCGCTCGTCTGATCGGAAGGCAGAGTTGGCCTGTCGCGTCGACCAGACGTATCGAATTCCCGTTCAACCACCGCCAGATGATCTCCGCCTCCTCTCCGGCCTGGCAATTGGGCGGAACTTCGGTCGCAGACACGTCGACCGGCCGAGCCTGGGCGATGAGACCAGGGGGGTCGCCGGGTCGTCGCGTCTCGACCAGAGCGCCGTGGTCGATGACAGTCCGGCGGCCTTGCGCATCTTCGATCTCGAGGAAGCCGGCTTTGGCCAGTGCCTGCCAGCGGTGCTTCCTCTCGATGGCCCGGGCGAGAGCGTCGTGGCGATCACGCAACCAGGCCGCTTCCTCGTATCGGCGTTCGTTGGCGAATCGCATCATCCGGTCGACAAGGGGGTCGAGAAGCAGGTTTGGCGAAATCGTAATCCCGGTGAGAAGTTGATCGACGACAACCCGGTATTCGTCTTCCGCCAGTTGTCCATCACATGGACAACTAGTTACGCCTATCTGGGCGGCTGCGCACTTCCCCTCCTTGGAGCCTGCGCGGGCCCGGCACCGTCTGATGGGGTGGGCGTCCCAGATGGCCGTCACCACCAGATCGGCGGCTCGCTTGGAGCGAAACGGACCCAGATAAGAGATCCCATCGTCCTTGAGAGTCCTGACCACCGAGAGCCTTGGGAACGGCTCGTCAGTCAACTTGACGAAGTGTGAGGACTTCGGCGGGCGTGACCGCCGGTTGTAGCGGGGTCGATGGGCGTGGATGAGCCTGAGCTCGGTGACCTCGGCCTCGAGTACCGTTTCACACACCTGGTGGTCTATGGAGTGGAGCTCCCTCATCAGGCTGGCGATGGTTCTCCGCTTGTCCCCGTAGAAGTACTGGCGAACACGGGTCCTGAGATTGGTGGCCTTCCCGACGTAGATCGGGATGTTCTGCCTGTCCTTGAAAACGTAGATTCCCGGCAGTCTTGGCAGGTCTTCGGTCAGCTTGATCTTGGAGTAGTGGGCCGAGCCTTTAGCCGTCGGTAGTTGGAGCAGGTCGTCGAGATTGGTGACCCCCAGCGACCCGACACGTTCCAGAAGCCCGTGGAGGACATGTGCCGTTGCCCTGGCGTCATCCAGCGCCCTGTGAACCGGTTTCACCGGGCTCCGAAAGTGGTCAGCCAGGGTTTGAAGACGAAGGTTGGCAACCTCGGGCCGAATCAGCCTTCGGGCTAGCGCGGCGGTGTCTACCGACTTGTTCTCGAGACGGCCGTACCCGAGCCGGGTTGCCGCGGCGTTGAGAAATGAAAGATCGAACCGGACGTTGTGTCCCACGATGATGGCGTTGCCGATGAACTCCAGAAACGGCGGCAGCGCAGATTCGATCCTTGGTGCGTCGAAGACCATTGCATGGGTGATCCCGGTGAGGATCGTGATCGACGGGGGGATGGCCAGACCGGGGTCGACCAGAGTCTGGAACGAACCGAGCAGTTCGCCGCCCTTGTACTTGACGGCGCCGATCTCGGTTATCTCACAATTCGAGGGGGAGCCGCCTGTGGTCTCCAGGTCGAGGATGCAGAATGTGACGTCGAAGAGGGGAGCTGACAGGTCATCGAAGCTGGGCTGAAAGGCTATCTCCACTGCCCCCCGAGACTACATCGAACATATGTTCGATGTCAATCAGCCAACACGCTGTCTCACCGCCTCATAAGCGAGCAGGGCCAGGCTCACCGAGGTGTTCAGTGAGTCAGAAGTCCCCAACATCGGAATCGCGACAAGGCTGTCGCACCTCTGTGTGGCCGATTTGCTGAGACCCGTGTCTTCTGCGCCCACCAACAGGGCGGAAGCACCCGTCATGTCGGTATCCCAGAGGGTGTTCTGAGATTCGGGCGATGCCGCAATCAACCGAATCGAGTGATCCTCGAGCCACATTCCAAAGTCGTCGAGCCCGCATGCAGCCACCGGTACGGTGAACAGCGCACCCGTTGATGCCCGAATCACGTTGGGGTTGAAGACGTCAACCATCTCGCCTATCGCGACGAAACCGTTTGCTCCGAAGGCATCGGCCGTGCGCAGCATGGCGCCGAGATTGCCGGGTTTTTCAATCGATTCCGCCGCGAGGACGAGAGGTGTGTCGTCCAAATCGATCTGGTCGAGTTTGAGCGGAAACTGCTCGAAGACAGCTATCACACCTTCCGACTGACTTCGATACGAGGCCCGACTCAGCACCCTCGGCTCCACCATCAGTGCATCGGCATTCGCCAGATCGGAGGTTGGGTCATCGAGGTAGACCTCGAGAGGCTTCATCCCGCTGTGGATTGCACGACCAACCAGCCGGGGCCCCTCCACGGCAAAGACGCCCTCGGCGTCGCGATGTCTCTTCTCGCGGAGACGAATCAGTCGCTTGATCCGCTCGTTGGTCGGCGATGTGATGTCGTAGCCCATCAGTGACGAGTATCGCAGTCGATCCTCATAGAGTTCGAGAATGAAGCTCAGCCGTCTGGCTACCTACTCCACACTGACCGAAGCCACCTTGGTCAAGGCGAAGCTGGAGACGTTTGGTATTGACGCCATTGTCAAAGGCGACGCAGCCTCGTCGTCAATACCAACGTTTGATCAGATCGAAGGCTTCAAAGTCCTGGTTCGAGAGTCCGACCTCGCCGCGGCATACGAGGCAATTGGTCGGATGTTGCCGTCTGCCGAGGATCAGTCGCCTTCATCCCAGTGATCGCGGTGAATCACCGAATCCTTTGACTTTCTGGGCCGGTCGAGACTTGCCGATCTTCGATCCGGAGCCGGGTGGCCGATGGTGACGACGCCGATCGGGTTGTGGTCGTCCGGCAACCGAAGGGCGGCGGCGAGATCCGGAACCGAGTGAACGCCGAGAAAGCCGGCAGCCAGGTCTTCGTCTACCGCAGTCAGTAGCACGGCCATGAGCGCTGCCCCGGCATCAACCCACCAGTAGGGGATGGGCCATTCGATCATCTGACCATCGGGCCCGAGTTTGTCCGGTTCGGAATATCGGTCCCGGTATACCTTCTCGCTGACCGAAATCACGATGTGTGCCGGAGCCCGGGAGATCCAGGGGTCGAACCCGGCGGAAACATACGATTCCTCTCCGGCGAGTTGGGCGATTTCGCGCCGCACCGACGCGTCGGTCACCACTACCACCCCGATCGCCTGGCTGTTGCCCGCCGAGGGGGCCCTCAGCGCCGAAGCGGCGATGCGGTCGAGGGCATCGTCATCCACCGACTGGCCGGTGTAATTGCGGACCATGCGGCGGCGGGCCAAAACCTGTGTGTAATCCATCTCCCAATCTTGTCACTTCCCGACGCCATGATGAGGCAATGGAACAAAGCACTCGTCATCAGAGGTTCATCCCCATAGGCTGTGATGCGGTGGAGTTTGAAAACATGAGTGGTGTGGCAGACTAAGGAGCGGAGATGAATCTGACATCCCCCAAAGCGGACACTCCGACGGTCGTTTGGACACGGGGAAAAGGGTGTGCCGAACTTGCCGACCTCCTTGCAGAGGGTGAGCCCACCCGGGTATCCGGAGATCCGGGTGAGGAATGCATCAGCCGGCGTGCAGATCTCCTGGTCGCCAGGAAACTGTCCAACAGCTTCGACCTCGTCAGTGTCGCCGTTCCGGTCGATTTCCAGCCCGAGAACGTCACTCGAGTTGTCGCCACTGTTGCGGGCGGGCCGCATTCTCTTCTCGCCGCCGAAACCGCCACTCAACTGGGCTCTGCACTTGGTGTCCCCTCTGAGATGGTCTCCGCTTCCGGGCCTGACCACGACATCGCCTCCGCACAAGGGATTCTCGACGAGATCGGGTCCCGGCTTCCCGGGTTGGGGGGTCGTGTGATCGAGGTAGACGGTATCTCAGAACTGGTGGAGACCCTCGATGAGGGTGCCCTTCTGGTTCTTGGCGCCCCCGGAGGTTCGTGGCTGCAGCGGTCGATGTTTGGACCGGGTGCGAAGCTTCGCCGAACTGCTCAAGTCGGCGCAGTGATAGTCCGCAGCGCCCCGGACAGGGTGTTTCGTTTCATGGGGGACCCTGTCTACGTGGCGCCTCTTCGCCAGGCTGACGACACGCTTCGTTTCCACACGGAGAACACCCTGGCGGTCGCACATGAAGGCCTTCTCATCGGTTTGGTGCGTCGACAGAGACTCATGGACGCCGGTCGAGATCCGGTCGAGTCGGTAATGGAGGATGCAGTTTCGGTGAGAGTGGACGAGACCATTTCTGAAGCCTGGGAGTTGGAGCCCAGGTTCGGGGAGGATCCGATTCCCGTGACCGACCACGAAGAGCATCTGGTCGGCGGATTGTCATTGCCAGTCGGCTGAAACCAGCAAGAATCAAAGACGATGTCAACCAGATCACTTTTTCGCGGTGTCCTCTGGACACTTGTTGCTCTTCTTCTCGTTGCTCACATAGGTGGCGGCTGGTTCTTTTCGAGTGAGCTGATCGCCGACGGCTTCGTGCCCGACCCCGACCCGATCGTGACACCAGCCGGCGATTACGAGATTGTCGATGTGTCCTATCAGACGCCTCTCGGGCAGATGGATGCTTTCCACCTCCCCGCGAGCGGAACCACCTGGGTGATCCACGTTCACGGCAAGGGCGCTACGTCGGCCGAGGCCGAACATCTCTTCGCCCCTCTCCAGGAAGCCGGGTACCCCCAGCTTTCGATCACCTATCGCAATGACGAGAATCAGCCATTCGATCCGAGCGGTTATGACCAGTACGGCGGAACCGAGTGGGAGGACATCAGAGGCGCGATGGAGTTTGCCGAGCTGAACGGCGCCGAGGCCGTTGTCTTCAGCGGGTTCGGCACTGGCAGTTCGCATGTCCTTTCGTTTCTCTACCGCCACAACTTCGACGAGATACGAGGCCTGATCCTCGATGCCCCCAATATCGATTTTGGTGACACCGTCGACTTCGCCTTCGGCCAGCGAGACATGCCTGTCCTGCCGATGAAGGTGCCCCCCACGATTACCTGGGTAGCCAAGTTCATCACCTCGCTGCGAATCGGTGTCAACTGGAAGGCGATTGATTACGTCGACAAGGCCGAGTTCTCACTTCGCACGCCGGTGCTTGTTCATCATGGGACCGACGATCAGAGCGTTCCTGTCACCCAGAGCGTTGCCTTCGTGGAGGCAGCCCCGGACCTGGTGAGACTCATCCAGGTCCCTGACGCCGGCCACATCGAGTCGTACCAGGCAGATCCGCAGAAATACGTCGATGAGGTCTTGGGCTTCCTTCAGGAGGTCGGCTGACCCTTCCAGGCGACTGCCTCAGGCATCGCCATCCCAAACCAGTAGCGGGATGCGTAATTCGTCTTCGGATAGGCCACCGTGGTAGCCGACGAGGTGGATCTGATTCCCCGGATAGTGGAGGGCGACGTTGTCATCGGCGACGATCAGACCCACCGGCAGCCTGCTCTCCAGCTCCGGGTGAAACGGGCCCGGCCCCCATAGGTGGCGGGCCTCGTCGATCGGCAGCCAGGTCGCCGGGAGGCCGGAGGTGTACTCGGCGGCCAACCCTGGCTCACCATCCACATAGATGACGCGACCATCCCCGAACAGGATTAGTGACGATGGAGGGTCGAGGTCGATGCGATCGTCGGGAGCCACGTCGACCATCCCATGGTCAGCGGTTCCGATGAGAGCCGCGTGGGAGGGAAGGCCCCCGCCGATGGTCTGCCACTCGTTGGTAACGGTGCGGAGAGCCTCGACGTAGGCCCCGGACCCGGTGCCCGTAGCGTGCGCGGCGACGTCGACGTGGGGCAGATAGCAGATCACCAGTCTGCCGGGGCGGGATGCCTCCTCGAGGGCGGCCTCAGCGACCGACGATCCCTCCTCCACACCCCGGGTTTGGGCTCCACGGTAGAGCACACGGTCGAGGGGGCCTCCGAGATAGATGGCCGGTTCGACCACCACAGCCTCAGCGCCTCGTGACGCCAGACGCTCCGCCATGTTGGGAGCGGGAAGGAAGCCTTCGAGATCGATGTCGACTGTCGTGCCGTCGACGTCTGACCACCAGAGCGTGTTGACCGGACTGTCGCACTGGGGAAGCCGCATCAAATAAGAGACAAGACCGTGGCGCGACGGCGGGAGCCCCGTGGCGAGCGTGGCTGTCGCCACCGAGGTTTGAGTGGAGAACGGCGCGTCGAGAGCCCCCGCCCGATGCTCCTTCAGATCGGCCGCCGCCTCATGCGAAGCAATCTGGAGATCACCGAGACCGTCGAACAGCACTAACACGTATGTCTCGGCGTTTGGGATCGATGCGGCAAGATCCGGAGTCAGACCTGGCGACACCGATCGGTCACTCAGACGCTGCTCGAGCTCCGCAACGAGGTTGACGAGCCCTCCACCCACATAATCCGGCGACCGCATCGTCCCCATTGGCTAACCCCTCCTGTTTCATACGTTTTGTGAAGATTCGCGCGGGTTATGCCCGCGCGAATCTTCACAAAACGCTATTTCTCTTCGATAGTTTCAGGAGCCGGTGGTATGACCGTGAGTTCGACCTCGCGAACCCTTCTTCCGTCCATGCGTCGAACCCTGATGTCGAAGCTTTCCGTGGTAATCGAGTCACCACGTCGAGGGACCTGGCCAAGTTTGGCCATCAGGTATCCGCCGACGGTCTCGTAGTCGCCGGCTTCGAGGACGGCTCCCACCTCGGCGAGTCGATCAAGACGCGTCTGTCCGGCCACGAGAAATCGGTTGCGTCCTGCTGCTCTGATCTCCATCACCTCGCGAATGTCGTGCTCATCGCGGATGTCGCCAACGAGCTCCTCCGCAATGTCTTCGAGCGTCACCAAGCCGGCGACACTCCCATGCTCATCGATGGCCACGGCGATGTGAACTCCCTCGGAGCGCATCATCTCCAGCAAGGGTGATACCGGCATTGACTCCGGGACAACAGGAACAGTGCGAATGAGGCGTTCCTCGATCGGTTGGTGATGCCGGTCGGGGTCGACAGTCAGGAGGTCCTTTGCGTGAACAAAGCCTTTGATGTCGTCGAGACCCTCTCCGTACACGGGAATCCTGGAGTGTCCCGTCTCCACCACGATGTGCTCGACTGCTGCGGCCGACTCCTTGGTCGACACGGCGATCAGGTCGGGACGCGGAACCATGACCTCCGACACGACCGTGTCCTGGAACTTGAGTGCCGATGTCAGGAGTCGCGACGAGCCTGGATCGATGATTCCTCCGGCGCCAATCGTCTTGACCAGGGTGGCAATGTCCTCTGCCGACTGGGCGATCTCGACGGCATGCCGGGGTTGCACGCCAAACAGCCTCAAGACTCCGCCGGCTGTCCAGGAGAGGGCGAGGATCAACGGTCTGAGAATGGTCACGTAGCCGCGGAATGGAGCGGAGACAATGAGCGCAATCCTCTCTGGTGCCGCGATCGTGGCGTTCTTCGGCGCCATCTCCCCAAACACGTTGTGGGCGAAGGTGACAATCAGGAGGGCCGTGACCAGGGACAATGTTGTGACGACTCCGCTGGAAAACCCGAGTGTGTTGTAGAGGCCATGGAACGCCACCTCCAGAGAGTTCTCGATCACAAACCCGAGAACGAGCGATGTCCCGACGATGCCGAGCTGAGCACCGGCGAATGTGACCGGGAGCTCGTTCATCGACGCCAGTGCCCAACGGGCCGGCTTGCTGCCCGATGCCTCACGTTCCTCGAGGATCGGTCGGCGGGAGGCGGTGAAAGCGAACTCGACGGAAACGAAGAAACCGTTGATGAATATCAGAAAGACGGCCACAAAAACGGCTTGAACGCTCATGAGCTGTCCTCGGTCGGTGGAGTTGCCTTGACTCTGTCCACCCGGAATCCGTCAACCTCGACCACCTCGAACAGCCAGCCATCGATTTCCACGGTGTCACCGAGCTCAGGGAGATGCTCCAGCAGTGCTGTGATCAGACCGCCGAGTGTCTCGTATCGGCCTTCGGGCCACTCGAAGCCGAGGGTCGCTTCAACTTCGTGCCGATGGAGGAGACCAGAAAGCTCTCCGGGCTTCGAGAAAACGGGGGAGGGTAGATCGTCGTACTCATCTCTGATCTCACCAACGATCTCCTCGAGCAGGTCCTCCGACGTGACGATGCCCGCCGTACCCCCGTATTCATCGGTCACCAAGGCCATCCCCGAGCCCCGGGTTCGGAGTTCGAACAGCACAGTCTCGAGCGGCTGGCTGTCCGGGATGACGAGAGCGGGCCGCATATGGTTGACGATCGGTTCCGAACCCCGCTGCTCAGCCGGAACTCGCAAGCTGTCCTTGACGTGGGCTACCCCGAGGATCTCGTCGAGGTCGGAGCCGAAGACCGGGAACCGGCTGTGCCCGGACTCGATGGAGGCACGCTGGATGTCCGCAACGGTTGCAGACGAGGGGAGACCGACGATCTGCACCCTCGGGACCATGACATCGGAAGTGAGGTTCTCGGCGAAGGTTATGGATCGGGTGAGCAGACCGAGCTCGTCGTCGCTGAGGAGACCACCCTCTCCGGAGGCTCGGATGATGAGTTCCAGCTCCTCAATCGAGCGAACACCGGCCAACTCCTCTCTGGGTTCGATTCCCATCAACCGCACTGCCCGGTTTGCGGCGGCGTTGAGTACCCGGATCAGGGGAGAGAAGACACCGTTGACCATCAGCATCGGTACTCCGACTCGCTGAGCCGTGCGATAGGGGTAGGTGATAGCCAGGTTCTTGGGGACCAGTTCGCCAAACACGAGTTGCATGGAGGTGCCGAGCGCCAGTGCGAGAACGACGGTCAGTGTGGGTATCAATTCCTCCGAGAAGGGGAGCCACTGAAGAAACGGCTCGATCACCGGGCCGAGAGCCTGCTTGATGACGAGGCCAAGAATCAGCGATGAGAGCGTTATTCCCAACTGAGCGCCAGATAGATGAAACGACAACTTCGAAAGACCGGTGAGGATGCGGCGGGCTCTCCGGTCGCCCTCTTCGGCCTTTCTGGTGACCCGACTTCGTTCGACGGTTATGAGCGCGAACTCGCCGGCAACGAAGAAAGCGTTGATCGCCAGAAGAAACGCGACGAGAGCCAGACCGGTGGCTGTACTAATGGGTGGGCGCCTTCTGGATCACGGTTACGGGGTCAGACTAATGCCCGCGAATTTCCTGTCACACCCCTCTCGTAGGGTGAGGTCAGGAGGTCAGAGATGTTGATCGATTGTGAGCAATGCGCCATGTTGGATACCAGTGCCTGTGACGAGTGTGTCGTGACCTGTCTTCTCGGGGCGGGCCCGGTGGATCTCAGTGACAGTCAGACCGAGGCCATCAAGAATCTCGCGGATGGAGGACTCGTGCCCCGTCTGCGCCTCATTCCAGCGGAGCGCCGGGTGTCCTGATTGACATGCGCTCCACGTGCAAGGGTCCTGGTTACCCTCGGTCTTCATGGTCAAGGTGTACGCGGTCGTCCTCGTTGTCGGGATCATCGGTCTTCTGGTGGTGATCATGGGTGGCGCCTTCGCCGAGAACGTGGGCCATCCGGAGAGAGACCCCGGTGAGTTGATGGGAGTCAGAGGCAAGGCTGCGATCGGCGCTCTTGTCGGCTTTGGCATGGGTGGCATGTCCGCGGAGTTTTCTCCCCTCGACTTCACATGGCAGCTTTCGCTTCTCCTTGCCGTCATCGCGGCGGTTCTATCGGTCGTGTGGGTTCGCTACGCGGTCGGTCAGGCGGAAGGCTGATGCTCTTCGTTTCCGATGTCCACGGGGCCATGAGGCCACTTCGGCGACTCGTTGAGAGCGACGAGCAGGTGATCATCCTGGGTGATCTGGCCAACCTGACCGACTACCGAAGTGGCGAGGGCGCGGTTGCCGATGTTCTTGGGCTCGAGTTTGCCCGCGCCTCGGCTGAAGCTCGAGCCTCGGGGGACTACGCCGGGATGCGAGCCCTCTGGATAGAGCGTGTGGGCGACAAGGTAGAAGAGGTTCGCGCTGAGATCGGTCGGGCAATTGATCGTCAATACGACGAAGTCGCGGTGGCGCTTTCGAATGGCGCAGGTTTTGTGATTCACGGGAATGTCGACCGGCCGCGGCGACTGAAGGAGGCTCTTCCGGGTGGCTTTCGCTACGTCCATGGTGAGGCTGTCGAGATAGACGGGCTCCGGTTTGGCTTTGTTGGGGGCGGTGTCGAGACGCCGCTGAAAGTGGAAGGCGAGGTCTCCGACGAGGAGATGTCTTCGCTTCTCGACGGGCTGGGTTCGGTCGACGTCTTGTGTACCCATGTGCCTCCAGCAGTTCGTTCGATGCGACACGATGTGATCACCGGAAAGGACGAACGAGGGTCGGGTCCGATCCGGGACTACCTGCTGGAGCATCAACCTCGTTTTCATCTGTTCGGGGATGTCCATCAGCCGCAAGCCTCCACCTGGCGGGTGGGTGCGACGCGATGTTTCAACGCCGGGTACTTCCGTGCCACCGGCAGGTTTCTTCGTCTCGAATCCGAGATGGTTCATGTCGGCCGCATTCGTTAGCGAGATACACCAATAGTCGTGTGTCGCACTAGCCTCGGCGATTCGATGACGAGCGGGGAACATGCCTGAAGGAACCTTTTCGACTCTGGAGATCGATGCCGCGCCTGAGGCGCTCTACGACGTTGCTGCGGACGTGGCTGCCTATCCGGAATGGGCCACAGGCGTCAAGGAGGTCGAGGTTCTTGAAAGTGACGAGAGTGGCCGGGTGGACCGTGCCCGATTCGTTCTGGAAGGCTTCGTGAAGGAAATCAGGTACGTCCTCAAGTACACCCACAACCGACCCAACGTTCTCAGTTGGGTTGCCGAGCCCAGCGACGATCTCGAGATGCTGGAAGGTTCCTACCAGTTCACCTCTCTGGACGATGCGACCGAGGTCGTCTACTCCCTGACGGTAGAGCCCAACTTCAAGGTTCCCGGCTTTCTCAGGCGGCAGGCGGAGAAGCAGATTGTCACAACTGCACTCCGCGGCCTGAGAAAGAGAGTCACCGAAGGGCACCAGTGAGGATCATCCTGGTTACCGGCAAGGGCGGTGTCGGCAAGACCACCGTGGCCGCATCTACGGCCCTGGCATCGGCTGACGCCGGATACAGGACACTCATCACCTCGACCGACCCGGCGCACTCCCTGGCCGACGCCATCGCCATCAGTCTCGGATCGAAACCGACACGGGTGGTCGAGCGTCTCGACGGTCAGCAGATCGATACCCAACAACAACTCGACAAATACTGGGGCGCCATCCGCAATCAATTGATGGATGTCCTCGACTGGGGCGGCGCCGCCGGAATCGAGGCCGAGGAGTTTCTCGTTTTTCCCGGCATGGACGAGCTGTTTGCCCTTCTCGAAGTGAATCGCCATGCCAGGTCTGGGGACTATGACGTGGTTGTCGTGGACTGCGCGCCCACAGCCGAGACGCTTCGGCTTCTTTCGCTGCCGGAAGTGTTGTCCTGGTATTTCGAGAAGGTCCTGCCGACCGAACGACGCATCATGAAGGCCGCGCGACCCCTCTTGAGCCGGCTGACGGACTTGCCCATTCCCGAGGATGAGGTGTTCAGCGCGGCTCAGTCGGTGTTCGAGGGCATCGAAGAGGTCAAGGAGCTCATGTCACAACCCAAGATCACGTCGGCGAGGCTTGTGGTGAACCCTGAGAAGATGGTGATTGACGAAGCTCGTAGAACGTATAGCTACCTCAGCCTTTTTGGCTACGGTGTTGATGGAGTGGTGATAAATCGGGTTCTTCCCGACATGGTCGAAGACCCCTATTTCGAGCGATGGCGTGCCATCCAGAAGGGGCACCTCGACGAGATCGATGATGCGTTCGCGGACGTGCCTCGTTTGCGTTTGAGACTGTTTGACGACGAGATGATCGGTGTCGACAGGCTTCGACTGATGGCTTCTGAGCTGTACGGCGACACCGACCCGGTGTTTGGGTTCGAGGCAATCAGCCCGTTCCGAATCACGGAGCAAGACGGCACCGTCACCATGGAGTTGGATCTTCCGCTGGTCGAGAAGTCGGATCTCGATGTGTTCCGACATGGTCGCGAGCTCTATGTGCGCCTCGGTCCCTACCGGCGATCCTTCATACTTCCAGATGCCTTGCATCGGAGAGAAGTGATCCGTGCACGCCTCGAGGGCGGAGGGTTGCATGTGACATTCGGAAACCCGGGGGAAGGCTGATGGAATCCTCCCCGACGATCACAGCCCTGGCGCGGGCGAGCCGCCGGGCCGTCTATCACCTGCTTCAAGCCGGCATCGAAGGCCTGAAGGCCATCGAGGCGGTCATCGAGGAAATAGGTGCAATAGGGAACGAAGATGGCCATCATGATCGAGACTCCAGCCGACAGAAGATTGAGATCGAATGACTGACGAGCCCAAGAGCCTTCGACCCGACGATGTTCTCCCTCCCAAGGGAGCGAGCATTCAGAGCAAGCGTCTGGTGG
>JAZFTN010000157.1:0-5161 GCA_036446715.1 Acidimicrobiia bacterium
TCGGTGACCGAAACCTCTTCGTAGACGGCCTGACCGACGTCAGCGATGTAGATGACGTCGCCATCGATCCAGAAACGCCACGGATTGCGCAGACCCGAGTTGAACAGGGTGGGATCGGGGTCACCGTCCACCGAGATCGAGACGATCCCGCCGAGGAGGGTGTCCAGATTCTGTGCGTTGTTGAAACGATCGTTGGCGGCGCCACCGTCACCCAAACCCACATAGAGGATCCCGTCGGGGCCGAACTGGATCATTCCCCCGTTGTGGTTTGCGGCAGGCTGGCTGAGACGCAACAGAACACGCTCCGAGTCCGGGTCGGCAACTGCGGCTTCGATGAGAGCAAACTCGGAGACCACGGTGTCACCGTTGTTCGCCGTGTAGTGGGCGAAGAGCCTGTATGGATCCTCCGGGTGAATCACGATGGAGAGCAACCCACGCTCACCCTCGTTGAGCACCTGGCTGGTGATGTCCAACACGGGGTCGTCACCAATGGCGACACCGTCGTAGATCCAGATTCGCCCGTCCTTGGTGGCGACATAGGAGACCTCGCTCCCGGGGATTGAGGTCAGCTGAACCGGAAACGGCAGATCGGCAACTTTCTCATAGGCGAGCGACTGGAGCGGCAGAAGGCCTGTGGTAGTGGTCGTCTGACTGGCCGTCGTCGTCGTCTCGGGCAGAGTCGTGGTGGTTGTCGGCGCCATCGTTGGCAGCGGGGTGGAGTCGGTGGTCGAAGGGCCGACGGGTGTCGGAGTCGATGGCGCCAGTTCCTGTTGAGCCGAACAAGCGGCAACCACAGCCAATAGAACCATCGCTGTGCGCCGCATGCGCACCCAGGTTATGCCTAACTTGTGTCTTCGTGAGCCAAGTCCAGAAGAACGACCCACGCACCATTTTCGGATGGGCGATGTACGACTGGGCCAACTCGGCCTACATAACGGTGTTCGGAGCGATCATTGCGGTGTTCTTCGCATCGTCGATCGTCCCCGACGAAGGGTTCGCCGGATATTCCGGTGAGACCCTGTGGGCAGCCGTGGTCGGCTTTGGATCGTTCATCCTCTTCCTGGTGATGCCTGTGCTCGGCACCGTTGCCGACTACGCGGCAGCCAAGAAGCGATTTCTTCGCACGTTCGCGTTGATCGGCGCCGTCACGACGATTGTTGTCCCTCTGGTCCCTGATGGCGCCGTGGTTGCCTTCCTGTTCGCTGCGTTGATCTCCCAGATCGGCTTCGTTGCTGCCAACGTCTTCTACGACGGCTTCCTGCCGATCATCACCACCGACGAGACAATCGATCGAGTGTCGTCGAAGGGCTTTGCGTATGGATACATCGGTGGAGGTCTCTACCTCGTGCTTGCCTTTGTCTTGATCTTCTTGAGTGACAGCGGAACGCTGGAGATGTCGGTTGCCACGGCGTCGAGGATCTCGATCGCGGGAGCCGGTGTCTGGTGGATGCTGTTCAGCATCGTGACCTTGCGCCGGTTACCCGACGAGGGGGAACCCCGGCCTCTTCCTGCCGAGCTCGCCGATAGCTCGCGGTGGATTGCCTATGCGCGTATCGGCTTTGGGGACACGTGGAAGACGACCAAGAAGCTGTTGGAATTTCGAGCCTTGCTACTCTTCGTGGTGGCCTACTTCCTCTACAACAACGGGATCAACACCATCATCGCGGTGACCGGGGCGTACGCAGTCGACACGCTCGGGCTCGAAACAACCCAGATCGTCATCACATTCCTCATCGTCCAGTTCGTCGCCTTTGGAGGAGCGCTGCTGTTTGGCTGGCTGGCCGGGAAGATCGGCACCAAGACGGCGATCATCGTCAGCCTGATCATCTGGATCGGCATCACAATCGCGGGTTTCCTGCTCCCGGCCGGACAAGCGACTCCTCTGTATGCACTTGGTGCCGCTGTTGGTCTGGTCCTCGGCGGGTCTCAGGCCTTGTCACGTAGCCTCTACGGAAGCATGATCCCCGAGGAGTCCTCAGCCGAGTTCTTCGGGTTCTTCACTGTTTTCTCCAAGGCATCGGCGGTCCTGGGCACCACTGTCTTCGCCCTGGTCAGCGGTATCACCGGTTCTGGCCGTCCGGCGATTCTCGCGCTGCTGGGTTTCTTCGTGGTGGGGCTGATCGTGCTGATGCGAGTCGACGTCGAGGAGGGGCGGACTTCACGGGACGATTGGGCGTTGACGGACACCGTTTAGGCTCGTGTAGATGGATGAGATCCACGAGATTGAGGAGCAGCTAGAGCCTCCTCGACCCGAGGAGCCCTCGGTAGGTCTTCCCTGGGGCGGAATCATTGCCACCATCGGGATGATTCTCGTTGTCGTCTTCGCCGTGCAGAACACCGAAACGGTCGCCATCGAGTTTCTCTGGATGAGCGGTGACTTCCCGCTGTCGATAGTCATCCTGGTGACGGCCGTCGCATCCGCAATCTTCGCAACGTTCGGTGGGGTCTTCTACCGGAGGAGACGTCGCCGGCGACGGGCGGAGAAACTCGAACTCAGACAACTCAGGGGAGACGACTGAGAGGCTCGCGGCTTGTCCTTTTGCTGGCTGCGCTGGTAGTTCTGGCTGGAGCGCTTCTCTTCGGTGTTCTCATTGACGATGACCCTCCATCGGTCTCCAACAGCGACGACGCCCTCGTCCTCTCCGTCACCGATGGCGACACGGTCAAAGTGAGCCGCTCGAGTGAGGCCGCCCGGAGTGTGAGACTCATCGGCATCAACACTCCGGAGATAGACGAGTGCTTGGGGCCCGAATCCAAGAAAGCCCTCGAGCAACTGGTGGACGGGAAAGAGGTCATTCTGGTTGGCGACGTCGCCGATGTGGACGACAACCTGCGTCTCCTCCGCTACGTCTACCTGCCAGACGGCACCTTCGTCAATGAGGTCATGGTCCGCGATGGGTTTGCGCTGGCAAATGAATTCCCGCCGAACGTCGCCGAGTCAGAGACTCTGTCAACAGCTCAGGAACGCGCACAGCGCGAAGATCTGGGTCTCTGGGCGGAGGACACCTGTGGTGAGCCCAGCGAGGAGACCCTCGTCATCACCCATGTGGAGTACGACGCGCCAGGAAACGACAACGACAACCTCAACGGAGAATGGGTCGAGATCGAGAATCGAGGCGGCACCGCCGCCGATCTGACAGGGTGGGTGCTCAAGGACGAGTCGGCAACTCACCGATTCAGCTTCCGGAGCGGGATTGTGCTCGATGTCGGGACGAAGGTGAGGGTGTTCACTGGATGCGGCATCGACATCGTGGCGCCATCGGCCGCGGAGATCTACTGGTGTGAGAACGGAGCGGTGTGGAACAACGGTGGTGACACCGCTTTTCTCCTCGATCCCCAAGGAAACATCCACGACGAGTGGAGTTATTGAGGAGCTCGGCGATTTGTCCAGTTTCTCAGATTTTCTTGGCTTTTTGGTATAAACCCCTTGACTTTTCTGTGGATCGAACGTATGTTCGATGGTATGGATTGGGAGAGAGAAACCAACGACCAGATCGACGAGGCGTTCGCTCATTTTCATGGGTTGTCGTCTGCGGGTTTGGCCCGTGTTTGTGGGTTGATAGTCGAAGTCGACGCCCGTCAGTCGTGGATGACCGACGGTGCCCGGAGTCTGTCGGACTGGGTGGCAGCCCGGCTTCGGGTTCGTCCTGAGACGGCACGACAACTGGTTTCCGTAGCCCGGAGACTGGAGGATCTGCCTGTTCTTACAAAGCGCTTTGCTGCTGGTGACCTTTCGTTGGACCAGACCGACGCTATCTCTCGTATGGCTACTGCTGACACCGAGGAGGGGCTGATCGAAGAGGCGCTTGGTTTGTCGAATGCTGTGTTGGACCGCAAAGCGAGAAGAGCGAATCCGCCTGTTGCTTCGGATGAGCGGGAGGCTCACCGGGTGCGGGCACTATGGATCCAGAGAACTCTCGACGGTGCATCAGGAAAACTGACTGCTCATCTACCCCACGTCGACCTCGAAATCGTCGAAACCGCGATCCGCGACAAGGCAGACAAGATTCCGGTCAACCCTGAAACCGGGTTGTTCGACGCTTATTCGCAGCGGATGGCGGACGGGTTGGTCGAAGTATGTGCCACCACCGGAGACACCACGTCACCTCCACAGGTGTCGGCCTATATCGATCTTGATGCGTTGATCGAAGACAAAGCCGGCCCCCACGAACTTGGCAGTGGTGCGTTGGTTCCCAACGAAACAGCAAGACGACTCGCCTGTGACTGTGTCCTGGAAACGGTCATCACCGACGGCGGTGTCGTTGTTGGTGTCGGACGTAATTCTCGGACGGTTCCCGGCTGGTTACGTCGTCTGGTTCATCATCGTAACGGTGGAACCTGCCGGTTTCACGGGTGTGACAACACCAACTGGCTTGAGGTTCATCACATCGTCCACTGGTCGAAAGGCGGAACCACAGACCATGACAATCTGATCCTGTTGTGCGGGTTTCATCACCGGTTTGTCCACGAAGAAGGCTGGTATATCACCCGAAGTCCCAACGGGGCCTTCCAGTTTCGTAAACCCGACTGGACTCTCTATCCACCACCCAAACCAGACTTGCATCCCAAACTCAAACAACTAGTCGAACACCGACCTACATAGGGACAGCCGCCCCCGCCCCGATCACCAGAGACCGTTGAAGTCAACCTCACCGTGGAATCCGGTTTGCGCCACTGACAGGATCACGACTGGACACTCGGCTGGATAACCCTCTCCGTCTTCGCCGGGGCCATTTGGATGTTCGGCGGGGACGGGAAAGCCAAAGCCGGTGCCCTCCCGACGTTCTCGATCGTCGCCCTGGCGCTGTATGTGTTTGCGTTCTGGTCGGGTGACATATTCGACACAACGGAGAGTATCCAACGTCCGATCGGAGGAACCCTGGCGTTCATTGCGATGGTCTGGATGTTGGTGTGGGTGATTCGAGCCAAGCGCGGGGAGAAATGGAACGTCGCCGAGTTCGGTATGGGTCTGTCCCTGGCATTTCTCGTTTTCGGTGCCGTCCTGGGTGTGCTGCTCGGTCTCCAGCTAGCGGGGATAGAGGTGGTGGACCCGGAGAACGCCCAACGTCTTGGTGAGTCTCATCCCGGGGCGATGGTCGCCGGGTTTGTCGTGCTGGCCGCTCTGGCGTTGATCGAGTGGTTGATGCCTGGCCGGAAGGTG
>JAZFTN010000158.1:0-3976 GCA_036446715.1 Acidimicrobiia bacterium
GCGGTGATGCTCCGAGCAGACGCCCTCCTGAGGGAATCGATCGTGA
This sequence comes from Acidimicrobiia bacterium, assembly GCA_036446715.1. Classification (GTDB taxonomy): domain Bacteria; phylum Actinomycetota; class Acidimicrobiia; order Spongiisociales; family ZC4RG35; genus SZUA-217. Next base: position 47 of record JAZFTN010000158.1, read on the forward strand.
TCAGCTGCTCCATGATGTTGTCATTGATGGGATGGCAGTGGCTTTGGAGGACGAAACAGTCGGAGCCACGAACACTCTCGGTGGGCCGGACATAGATTTCGCCATTTGCGAATGAGGACCTCTCCAACGGACCGAGCTGGATGCCGAGAACCTCGGCGACTTCCTCAGCGAGGGGCTCGTTTGAGCCACCGGTGAAAACCATCATTCGGTTGCGTGAGACGATGTCCACGTCAGTCCTCGGACTCAGTTGCGGCTTTTCGCGCTTCGCGACGATCAGCGTAGCGGGGTATCTCTATTTGCTCGGATCGCTCCACCGCCAGCGCCCCCTCCGACACGTCTTCGGTGATCACCGAGCCCGCGCCCGTTACCGCTTTGTCACCAATCTTCAGAGGGGCCACGAGCATCGTGTCCGAGCCGATGAAGACGTCTTCGCCTATCTCGGTCTGATACTTCCCGTGTCCGTCGTAATTGCAGGTGATGGTCCCGGCGCCGATGTTGGACCGGGCTCCGATGGTGGCGTCCCCCAGGTAGGCGAGGTGGGGGGCTTTGGCACCCTTGCCAAGCGTCGTGTTCTTGGTCTCGACGAAGGTCCCAGCCTTGGCCCCGTCCTCGAGCACGGACCCAGGACGAAGCGAGGCGTAAGGACCCACTTCGCAGTTTTCGCCAATATTTGCCGACCGCAGAACCGAGTACCACACGGTCGAGCCCCGGCCAATCGATGAGTCCACGGCAAAAACGTCTGGCCCGATCTGGGCTTCGGCTGCCACAGTGGTCGAGCCCTCGAGATGAACACCCGGATAAAGGCGGGCACCGGGCTCCACACGTACCGTATCGTCGACGTAGGTCAGGTCCGGATCTTGCATCCACACCCCGGACTCCATGAGTCGGCTGTTGGTGCGTTGCTGGAGAGCCTTTCGTGCTTCTGCTAGCTGGTCCTGGGAATTGATTCCCATCACCTCCTGGGCCGATGCCATTACTGCCTCCAGTCTGTCACCTTTGCCGACCAGAATCCCGGCAACGTCGGTCAAGTAGTACTCACCCTGGGCGTTGTCATTGGAGACTTCCTGAAGTGACTCCTCCAGATGCCCGGCTCGAAAAGCGTAGACGCCGGCGTTGATCTCGGTGATGAGTCGCTGCTCGGAGGTGCAGTCTCGATCCTCCACAATCCCAACCACTTGTCCCGCGGCATCCCGAACCACACGGCCGTAACCTGACGGATCGTCGAGATCGGCCGTCACCATCCTCGCGGCCTCGCCCGAACTCAGGTCGGCCAGGTCGGCGATGAGACCATGAGTGAGTAGCGGCATGTCGCCGTAGAGAACGACAATCGTGTCGCCCAGATCGAGCGAAGGGATGGCCTCGAGACCGACCTGTGTTGCATCACCGGTTCCCAGTTGCTCTTCCTGAACGGCGACGACAACGTCCTCAGCCAGAACGGATCGCACCCGATCAGCACCGTGACCGATGACAACAACGGTCGAGGCCGGCTGGAGTGGACGGACCGCCTCCAGGACCCAACCGATCAGCGTCCGACCGGCGAGCGGATAGGCAACCTTGGGCAGGTCCGAAATCATCCTCTTGCCCTGACCTGCGGCGAGGACAATGACATGTACTGACAAGTGGCTCGCCTTTCTTCGAAGTCGGCTGGGGAGGCAGGACTCGAACCCGCTCTTACAGGACCAAAACCTGCCGTGCTACCGGTTACACCACCCCCCACTTGGGGTTGTGCCCAGGTTACCGCCAGGGCCACTGAAGGCTAGACAGGAGCTACTCCAACGGCTCTCAACCCCACACCTACCGCCACATCGCAAAAGTCGGTAACCGCCGCGGCGGCCTCCTCCGCTTCCGCTGCCGACCCGAAGTATCCGAAGCACGCCGAGCCCGACCCGGTCATCGAGACTGCCGTCCCCCAGATCCGCCGTAGATCGGCGATGAAGTCACCCAGGTGGGGCTCGAGATCGAGCGCAGCGGGCAAAAGGTCATTGCGCATGGGTATACCGTCTCTGAGCTGGGGTGGGAGGCTCGCATTCATGACAACCTCGCCCAAAGGGCCTTCCATCTCGTCCCAGCGCTTGTAGACATCAGCGGTGGCCAGACCGAAGCCGGGAACTGCAATCGCCACGTCAAACCCGTCAAGAGGCTCAATAGCCGTGATTGTCTCCCCCGCACCCGTGATCAGAAGCGACCCGCCGGTGAGAAAAAGCGCGACATCTGCCCCCACTGCAGACGCGACCTCCATGGGAACAGACTCGGAGAGATCCCCGAATTCAACCGCGGCTTGGAGAGCGGCAGCTGCATCTGAGCTCCCGCCACCCAAGCCGGCAGCCATTGGAAGACGCTTCTCCAGCGACAACGCCAGTGGGGGCACAGATCCGCGAGTGCGGGCCGCCTCCAGAGCCTTCAAGACCAGATTCTCGTCCACGTCGATCTTGGCGCCCGAGATCTCGAGCGTGTCCTCCCCTTCGCCTTCCTCAACGCTGAGTTGGTCGCACCAGGAAACCGTCTGAACCAGAGACTCCAGAGGGTGCAAACCGTCGGAGCGTGGCGGACTGACCAGCAAGGACAGGTTGAGTTTGGCAGGGGCTTCGTAGGCGGTCATTGCGCGACCTCGGCAAGACGCAAGTAGTCGGAAGGCGCAAGGTCCTCTGCCCTGTCAGTCGGATCCAGACCTGCCTGAATCAGGACCGCCACCGGATCATCGAAAACCGAGCCCAGCGATTTCCGCAGCATCTTCCTTCTCTGTCCAAAACCGGCACGTGCGATCATCACCGCCTGGTCGGAATGTGGTGGCGAAGGCTTCCTGGTCAGCAATACAACGGCGGACTCCACACGAGGCGGCGGATAGAACACCTGGGGCGGGACCCGAAAGACAATCGACGCCTCGGTATAGATACCGGCCACAACGGACGGCACCCCGTAGTTGGACGAGCCTGGAGCGGCGGTAAACCTTTCAGCCACCTCTCGCTGAACCATCACCACGAATCGTTCGATCGCATCAACCCTTCTGACCGCGTCGATGACAAGCGGAGTCCCCACGTTGAAAGGAAGGTTGGCGATCATGGCCCAGCGCCCGCTGTCGAACTCCTCTCCAAAATCCACCTTGGTGACATCGCAGAATCGCAACTCAACGTCGAGACCTCTTGTCACTTCCTCGAGAACAGGTTTCAGGCCCTGATCAATCTCATAGGCCACGACGTGGGCGCCCGTTTTCGCCAGCGCCCGGGTAAGGGTCCCCGTGCCTGCCCCGACCTCGATGACATTGTCGCCAGTTCCCACCGCGGCAACCGAAACGATCTTCCTGGTGATGTTGGCATCGGCGAGGAAGTGCTGGCCAAGACGATGGATGGGCGCCAGCCCATGGGCCTCGAGAAGACGGGTGATCTCGGTCCGATTCTGCGCGGTCATGGTCTGAAGATCCGGGTCGCGTTGGCGGAGGTCACTGCGGCGACTTCCTCCACATCCATGCCCCACACCTCGGCCAGCGCCTGACCGACGAAAGCCACCCACGCCGGCTCGTTCTTCTCGCCCCGATGAGGGGGCGGCGCCAGGTACGGCGTGTCGGTCTCGACGACGGCGCGGTCCGGAGGCACAAGAGCTGCGCCAAGCCTGATGGTCTCCCCGGTCTCGAACGCAAGGGGCCCCGAGAAGGAGAAGGTGACGCCGAGATCGAGGAAGCGCTTGGTCCATCTGGTTCCCCCGGTCCAACTGTGCAACACCGTTTGGTCCCCGACTCCAGTCTCATCGATGATCTCGTGAACACGGGCGAACGCGTCGCGACAGTGGACGATGATCGGCTTTCCAAGACTCAGGGCCAACTCGATGTGACCCTTGAACGATGCCTCCTGCTGGTCCCGTGGTGAGAGATCACGATAGAAATCCATGCCCGTCTCGCCGATGGCAGCCACCCCCGGAGCCATTTCCTCGATCGCC
>JAZFTN010000159.1:0-7209 GCA_036446715.1 Acidimicrobiia bacterium
GACCCGCGTTACGTGGCCAAGAAGGCCGAGGATTATCTGGTCAGCACGGGTCTCGCCGACACATCTTTCTGGGGACCCGAGGCGGAGTTCTACATCTTCGATGACGTCCGCTTTGGTCAGGACCAGAACTCGGGGTACTACTACGTCGATTCAATCGAGGGGGCGTGGAACTCCGGAGCTGTCGAAGAAGGCGGAAACCTGGGTTACAAGCCCCGTTACAAGGAGGGTTACTTCCCGGTCCCGCCCACCGACCACTTCCAGGACCTTCGCTCGGAGATGACTGCTCGGCTCGAGAAGGCTGGTATTCAGATCGAAGTGCAGCATCACGAGGTGGGGACTGCCGGTCAGGCGGAGATCGACATGCGCTACGACACGTTGCTCAGAACCGCCGACAACGTCACTCTCTACAAGTACATAGTGAAGAACACTGCGTGGGAAGTCGGCAAGACCGTGACCTTCATGCCTAAGCCGATATTCGAGGACAACGGTTCGGGTATGCATGTGCATCAGTCGTTATGGAGTAACGGCGAGCCGCTCTTCTTCGATGAGGGGGGTTACGCCGGTCTTTCCGACATGGCCCGTTGGTATATCGGAGGGCTTCTCAAGCACGCAGCTGCCGTCCTGGCCTTTGCGGCTCCGACGACCAACTCCTATCGCCGCCTGGTACCGGGATATGAGGCCCCGGTCAACCTGGTGTACTCGAGTCGAAACCGATCGGCTGCCATCCGAATCCCGCAGTATTCGCAGGCTCCGCCGGCGAAGCGGATCGAGTTCCGGTGCCCGGATCCGTCGGCCAACCCGTACCTGGCCTTCGCGGCCATGCTCATGGCCGGCCTCGACGGCGTCCAGAACCGGATCGAGCCGCATGATCCGGTGGACAAGGATATCTACGACTTGCCACCGGCAGAACTTGCAGGCCTGCCCTCGGTGCCCGGGAGTCTCGAAGAGGCGTTGGCCGCACTTCAGGAAGACCATGACTTCCTACTCCAGGGTGGAGTCTTCACCCAGGATCTGATCGACACATGGATCTCCTACAAGACCGTCCATGAGGTCGATCCGGTGAGATTGCGGCCTCACCCGCACGAGTTCCACCTGTACTACGACATCTAGACGTCGTCGCGGCGATTGGGAAAGGGGCCGAGCGGCAGCTTCGGCCCCTTTCAACGTGTGCATCCCAGTGCCTCTGTTCCAAACCTGAGGTTGTTACGCCCGGATACGGGCGTAACAACCTCAGGTTTACGGTTTAGTGGTCTAGGAGGTGTCGCTTGCGGCGTTGTGGGCGTTGGTGACCTCGGTGTCGAAGTTCCCGGTGGCCTGGACGTAGGCCTCGATCGCAGCTCCTCGTAGCTCGCCGGTGTCGGTCGAGCGCAGACCGTCGAGGGCATCCCCGGCGGCGAGGGCGGCGAACTGGATCGCGGTTTTCAAAGCGTCGTGGTTTACCTCCAACCCAGAGGGGACTGTCATGGCGGTGACCTGGTCGGAGAGGTCGTTTGTGTCGTTCGCCACCACTTCGAGCCTTGCTTCGGCATCTTCGTACTCGATCTCCCGCGGATCGGCGTCGAAGCCGTCATTCACGGTCACCATCTCGGTGGTCAAAAGCTGCAGATCGGCGTTGATTTCGTCAAGCTCGTCCAGATAGGCCTGAGTCTCAGGGTCGAGATCATCACCACCGCCATCGACAGTCGTTTCGGTGCTGTCGAGTGTCGTGGTTGTGGTCGGCTGCCCGGCGAGTGTTGTGTCCGGGGACGCCTCAGGGAGTTCGCGAACGAAGAAATAGGTGAACGCGATCATCCCGAGAATGACCAGGGGGAGGATCCAGCGTCCCGGCTTCGGATCAGGGTTGACGGCCATGACCAATGAGACGATAGCTGCCGGTGCTCGAGTTCCCTGGTTGGAAGACTCCTGGCTCAACCCTCTTGAAGCGACGGCCGCCAGCCCATACCTTCGAGACATGGATGAGGAACGACAAGAGGTCTACGAGCGGATTCCGTGGGAAACCCTGGACAAGCAGAGTGGAGATCGGCAATGGTTGATGGTCGCGGTGGCCGGAGCGGTCGCTGTCGGCGCTCTCGCATACTCCTTTGTGAATAGCCAACCAACCCCTCCGCCGGCTCCGGTAGCCGTCGCAGTGACTGCTCCCCCGGGCACGAGCGCTGTCGCTCCGGTTACACCCGTGACGACGACGCAGACGCCGCTGTTGCTGGCAGAGGCTGATCTGTATGCCGTCAACCCTGAGCGCATCATCGATCAGGCGAAGGCCCTCGCCGAGTGGTTCGCTGTCGAGTATTTCGCCGTGGCCGGGTCTGACCAATCCCAGGGGACTCTCCGGTCACTCATGCCATCAGGGGTTCCTCTTCCCGAGGCTCCGGTCGGCATACAGGTGTTCGTCGACTGGGTGGGGGTCCAGAGCGTGACGGAGACAGCGTCTCTCGCCTACGACATAGAAGTCCTGGTGCGATCGTTGATGGCGGAGGGCGACGGTGGTTTCGTTCGCCAGCCAACCCGAGTTGCCACGATCAACGTGGTTATTGGTGACGACGGGGTTCCCAGGGTCTCCCGGCCCCCGGTAATCACGACGCCCGAGGAATCGTCCCCGGCGAGTATGGCCCTGGCCCCCCTTCCGGCAGCATTGCAGGAGCAGGTCGAGTCGACGCATGGGCCGGTACTGGGCGGGGAACAGCTCGAGGACGGACGCTGGCGTGTGGTTGTGGTGGTCGAGGGCATAGACGGTGTGCGGCGTCCAACAACGATCACTGTTCCCTAGTGTCCTGAGTCGCAAATCATGCACAGAATCTCGCCTGCCCTCGAGGCCCCTGGCTGCGTCCTCCGCCTTGACGCAGCTACGGCTGCGCCTTCGTTGTGCGTTCTTGCCAGGAACGCCGATGCCTGGGCGAGATCAGCACGGATCTACGACTCAGGACACGAGTCAGACTCCGAATTGGCTCTCTAGGATCGCTGTCGCTGATGGGGCAATGGTGTCCCACGAACCGGTGGGAGTTTTCGAGATGGTGACGAAGTCTGCGGTCAGAAAGACACTCGTCACCTCGTCGATGCCAAGAAGCTCGACCACGAAGGCCTCCTCAGGCTCCGACCCCCTGACATATGTCCCCGGCCCTCCGACGGGTGACCCGACGCTGAACTTCATTGCGTTGGGATTGGGTGTGGGGTCAGATCTCACAGGCATCGGGCGGCGAGCGTAGTCCGATGAGCCGGATCATCGGCGTGGACGTAGGCGGTACATTCACCGATGTTGTTGTCTTCGACGGCCAAGACATCACAGGAGAGAAGGTGCCGACCAGCCTCGATCAATCAGAAGGCGTGGTGGCAGTGGTGAAAGGTGGGCCGGATGACGTGTTTCTTCACGGAACAACCGCGGCGACCAATGCGCTCCTCGAAGAGAAGGGGGCGGTTGTCGCCCTGGTCACCGATGCCGGTTACGAGGACATCATCGAGATCGGCCGTCAGGATCGCCCTTCGCTCTACGACAGCAACGTCGACCGTCCCACCCCACTGGTGGATCGGTCGCGGAGACATGGGTTCGACGGGAACCGGCGAGCATTGCTGAAGAGTGTCATCGAGTCGTCTCCTGAAGTGGTGGCCGTGGGGCTCATCGAGTCCTACTTGGACCCTTCCGACGAGCGCGCTCTGGCGAGCGAGTTGGAGGAGGCGTTGTCGATTCCGGTGCTTGTCTCGTCGTTGGTGTCGCCCGAGTTTCGTGAATACGAGAGACTCAGCACGACTGTCCTGTCGGCGTATCTGACGCCGTCGGTGGCCGACTACCTCCGGACACTCGACTCCCGGCTTTCGATGGGAACGCGTCTTGTGATGACATCGTCGGGGGGGCTTCTCCCTTTCGCCCAGGGGCCGGAGTCGGCGGGCCGTCTGGTCCTGTCTGGCCCTGCTGGTGGGGTGGTTGCCGCCGCTGCACTTGGCCGACATCACGGGCATGAGACCGTGATGTCCTTCGACATGGGTGGGACGTCCACCGATGTTTGCCGGATCACCGATGGAGTGCTTGCCGTCGGGTCCGGCCATCACGTGGCAGGACGGGTCAATCGAGTGCCGTCAGTCCCGATTCGGACCATCGGTGCCGGTGGTGGGAGCATCGGGTGGGCGGACGCTGGTGGCGCTCTTCGGGTCGGCCCCCGCTCGGCTGGTGCCATTCCCGGTCCGGCCGCATATGGCCACGGCGGGTCGGAGCCGACCGTGACCGACGCCAACATTGTCACGGGAAACCTCCCCTCCGACCTGGCGATGGGTGGGTCGGTCTCCCTCGATGCTGACGCCGCTCGTGATGCCATCGAGCGTTTGGCGAACACGGCCGGTCTATCGGTGGATGCCGCTGCTTCCGGGATGCTCGAAGTGGTGGACAGTCATATGGAGCATGCCCTTCGGTCTGTATCCGTTGAGGAGGGCGCCGATCCACGGGAGGCGGTCCTGGTGGCATTTGGTGGCGCCGGTGGTCTCCATGCCACCCGGCTGGCTCGTGTGCTCGGCATCGGGAAAGTGCTTGTTCCGCCGCTGTCCGGTGTGTTCTCCGCTCTGGGCCTTCTTCTGGCTGCGCCAAGGGCCGACGCCGCACGCACGGTGATGATGAGAGAAGACGACGGGCGGCTCCAAGCCGAGATCGGCCGGTTGACCGCGGAGGCATCGGCTCGGTTCAGTCACGTCTTCGGCTTCGAGCAGTTGTCCACTCGTGTCACCGCGGATGTGCGATATGTCGGTCAGTCCCATGAGCTGGAGGTCGAAGCCGGCCGGTCGTGGCGGATCGTGAGAGATCGCTTCGAGTCCACACATCTCCAGATGTTTGGCTTCGCCAGACCTGATGAGGCCGTCGAACTCGTCAATCTGCGGGTCACCGCCACGGGCGAGGCTCCGTTGTCGTGGGACGACGTCCCCGGGCTCGGCAGCGATTTGCACCCCGTTGTTCGGGAGGGCGTATGGGACCGTCAGACTCTGCCACCCGGATTCGCTGTTGAGGGACCGGCCACCATCATCGAGTCGAACTCGGCCGTTCTGATCCAGGAAGGGAACCTTCTCGAGGTTCTTGGCGACGGCACACTGGAGATCTCCGTATGAGTGTTTCGATCACCGAAGCCTGCGGGTACGTCTCTGAGGCTCTCGCCGCGTCCGCCAATCCGGAGAAAGCCGCTGGGATGCAGGCATACATGAAGACCGACATGCCTTTTTACGGGGTGCAGAAGCCGGGGAGGACACCGATTCTTCGAAGACTGGCCCGGGAGTTCGTTCCAGCGGACCGTGATGAGTACGAGAGTCTTGTTCTCGCTCTATGGGCCCTTCCCCATCGTGAGGAGAAGTATCTGGCTCAGGGTGTTGCCGTCAGTCACCGGCAGTACATGGTCCCGGAGTCAATTCCGCTCTTTCGCCGGATGATCACCGAAGGGGCCTGGTGGGATTTCGTCGATGAGACAGCCACCCACATGGTGCGGTACCTCGTCATCAATCATGGCGACGGTACGTGGCCGACGGTGGACACCTGGATCGATGACGACGACTTGTGGTTGCGGCGAACGGCGATCATCTGTCAGGTCGGCGCCAAAGAGCACACCGATTCCGATCGATTGTTCCGATTCTGCGAGCGGAGAGCATTCGAGGAGGAGTTCTTCATCAGGAAGGCGATCGGGTGGGCACTTCGTGAGTACGCCAAGACCGACGCCGACCTGGTTGCAGGTTTCGTCAATGAACACAGGGAGAAATTGTCGGGGCTGTCGTTCCGTGAAGCCACCAAGCACATCGGCCATCTGGTGGATCGATGATCGACCCGATCACACTCGAGGTCGCCCGTAACCGTTTCTCGGCTATCGCAGAAGAGATGGGAGGTGTTCTTCGTCGCACATCCTTATCTCCAAACATCAAAGAGAGGGCGGACTGCTCGGCGGCCGTCTTCACGGCAAGCGGGGAGATGCTGGCGCAAGCCGAGCACATCCCGGTGCATCTCGGCTCGATGCCGGAGTCGGTGGCCGCCTGTATCCGGGGCTTCGATCCCGAGCCGGGGACCCAATACGCCGTGAACGACCCGTTCCACGGAGGCACCCATCTCAACGATCTCACGGTCGTTGCTCCCGTGTTTGCCGACGGTCGCCATGTCGCCTGGGTGGCCAATCGGGCGCACCATGCCGATGTCGGTGGTGAGGCTCCTGGTTCGATGCCCGCCCACGCGGTGACGATCGATCAGGAGGGGCATCGGGTCCCTCCGACCATTGCCGTTCGAAGTGGAGCCTGGGTGGAGGAGTTCGTTGGCCCGTTCGTGTCGGCGTCGCGGACGCCGTGGGAGAGGAGGGGGGATCTCGATGCCCAGATGGGCGCCAACGCGGTGGCGGTGAGACGTCTGTTCGAATTGGTGGAGACCGAGGGCTTTGACCGATACGACTCAGTCGCCAGGGCTTTGCTTGGTTATGGCGAGCGTCGCATGACTTCTGCCCTCGAGGACCTGCCGGACGGATCCTATGAGTTCGAGGATTTCATGGAGCATGGGGCCAGAGACGTCGCCATCCGTGTGAGGGTGGCCATCGACGCTGGGTCACTGACTGCCGACTTCTCGGGGTCGGATCCCCAGGTGGAGGCGAATTTCAACGCCGTGGAGGCGGTGACCCGCTCTTGTCTCTACTACGCGGTGCGGGTTGCCACCGATCCGACCATTCCTGCCAACGGTGGGTGCTATCGGCCTCTTTCCCTGCTGGCGCCGGAGGGCTCGATCGTGAATGCGCTGGCACCCGCGGCCGTGGCGGCGGGCAACGTCGAGACAAGCCAGCGAATTGCGGATGTCCTGCTCGGAGCTCTCGCCCAGGCAGCACCGGACCGCGTTCCGGCGGCGTCACAGGGGACGATGAACAACGTTCTCATCGGCAACGACGAGTTCGCCTACTACGAGACGGTGGCGGGAGGCCAGGGCGCTCGTCCGTACCGGGACGGCCAATCGGGTATCCAAACCGGAATGACCAACACCCAGAACACACCGATCGAGGCTCTGCACACCCACTTTCCCTTTCGGGTGACTGCCTACACCCTGCGGAGAGGGAGCGGTGGCCAGGGTCGTTATCGGGGTGGCGAGGGCATTCGCCGTGAGATCGTGTTCGAGGTGCCGGCAACATTGTCGTTGATGGGCGAGCGACGGCGCAATCGACCATGGGGGTTGGCCGGGGGCCAGCCCGGCGAGGTCGGCGAGGACTGGCTGATCCATCGCGGCGG
>JAZFTN010000160.1:0-8945 GCA_036446715.1 Acidimicrobiia bacterium
GATCATCCGAAGCTTGGGGCCGCCCTTGGCGGCGCGCACTTTGGGGGCAGTCATCTGATCGCGCATGTGAGTCTCGCTTTCTCCCCACCACTCGGGGTTGGGGGATGTCTTGCGCGTACGTTGCTCCTAGGACCCGCCTCACGGAGATCAGCGGCATCTGTCGGCAGTCTCCGGCGAGTTCCCACAAGTGTAGGAAGTGGGCGAGCGTAGCGAGGCGGCCGACACCAGACCCAGTTCTCGGCCCGGGGAGGTCAGGGGTGCCGAGGCACCCCTGATCGAAGTCCACCAAGCGCGATCTGTTCCTCGAAACTGACGATGGGGATCTCGCCGTAACCGTGCAGAAGGTCAGGTTCGACCGTTACCTCCAGATTCAGCAAGTCGAGGGTCTCCTTCATCAACTCGGGCGCCTCTGAAGCCGGTGGAGGTTCTTCTCCGTCTCCCCGATGTAGCGTCTCCCCCATTTTGTGAAGTGCACTTGGCTGATGACACTTTGATGACATGCCGCTGAGCCGAGGCTTAGGAACCCGAACCCCACACCTCTAGGCGTCAGACTTAGACTCTCGCACAATGTCCAATGTATTGAACAATGTGCGAGGCCTGGTGGCCGAGTTGTCTCCGCGTCGGCTTTGTTCGGCTCCCGGCCGAGAGATGAGGAGCCGTTGCTAAAGGACCTCATCGAAGAACTCGACCTCGCCGACTGGGCTGAGATCATCGTCGGCCTGGCGATTGTTGCCGTAGCCGCGCTCTTCTCTTACTTCGTTATCAGGCGGCTGATCGCTCCCCTGGTTCGGCGTCTCGTGCTCAAGACCGAAGGGGGGTGGGACGACATCCTCCTCGACAACGCAGTCCTGCGCCGAGTGGCGCTGTTCGCCCCGGCGATCGTCCTGCTCGCCGGGGTCCCGCAGATCCCGTCGCTGACCTCGGGCTGGGTGGAGTTCATCGAGCGGGTCTCGGGGGCGCTGCTCATCCTGTTCATCGTGCTCGCTTTCAGCGCCCTCATAACGGCGGCGACCAATCTGTACGCGACGCTGCCGATTGCCGCCGATCATCCCATCAAGGTTTACGTGCAGATCGGCAGGATCGCCCTGTTCGTCGTCGGCGGGGTGGTGATCGTTGCCAGACTCGCCGACCAGTCCCCGTTCTTCTTCCTCAGCGGTATCGGGGCGCTGATGGCGGTGGTCCTGCTCATCTTCCGCGACACGATTCTGTCTTTTGTTGCGTCGTTGCAATTGACTTCCAACGACATGGTTCGGTTGGGGGACTGGATCGAGATGCCCCAGTTCAATGCCGACGGCGACGTCATCGAGGTGGCGCTGCACACCGTGAAGGTGCAGAACTGGGACAAGACGATCACCACGATCCCGACTCACAAGCTCATCTCCGAGTCTTTCAAGAACTGGCGAGGCATGAGCGAGTCGGGAGGCCGACGCGTCAAGCGGTCGATTCACATCGACATGTCGAGCGTCCGCTTCCTCACCGACCAAGAGATCGAGTGGTTCCGCAGCTTCGCGCCGTTGCGCGAGTACATGGATCGCAAGCTGGAGGAACTCGACGCCCACGCCGCCGACCACGTCGTCGAGCCGGGGATGACCAGCGACCCCCGCCGGCTGACGAATCTCGGGACGCTACGCGCCTACATCGTCAGCTACCTGAAGCAGCATCCCGACCTGGACACAGAGGGGATGACGTTCCTGGTGCGTCAGTTGAAGCCCGGCCCGCAAGGGCTCCCCATCGAGATCTACGTGTTCTCCAGCGACACGCGCTGGTCCGCATACGAGGATATTCAGGCAGACATCTTCGACCACATCCTGGCGATGATCCCCGAGTTCGGCCTGCGGGCCTTCCAGGCACCGTCGGGAGCCGACGTGCGGGTGATCGCCGGCACGGACAGCGCCGACGACGGGGAGACCGACTCCGCTGCTTCTCCGGCTTGGCCTCGCCGTCACCGACCTTCCGGTTGACGACTGCAAACGGATCTACAAACAAACGGTGAGACATCAGACGACACGCAACGACAGCAGAATGTCGCTGGCTGCGTGCTGATGGAGCAATCACACCGGTCATACCAAATCGTGACGCCGCTCAACCCCGGCGTAGTCGGGCCTCTTGGGCTCTACCTGATCCGTTTCAGCCGTGGGTAGCGGTGCTCGAACTTTTCTTGGAGGCTGAAGCGACCGGGGCCAACGTACGCGATGCCCAAGAAGGCTGTCATCTCGATGACGTGGCTGCTGTTGATCGGATTGTTCTCCGGGAAGACGTCGATTGCCAGGAACATGAATGCCATGAGAAGCGCGCCACCGACGGCAGCGATCCGGACGCCGATCCCGAGCATTAGCGCCACGCCGCCCAACAGAAGTGCCGCCATGAAGCCCACATCGGCCAGATTGATTGCGTCTGGTGCTGACGGCGCCATCCAGTCGAACAGGCCCCCGGTGTGGCTTCCCTGGGTTGCGAAGTTCAAGAAGCCGTAGGTCGGAGAACCGCCGCTCAGCATGGCGGCGTCGCATCCGAAATCGATGCCTCCGCCCTCAAGACGGCAGGTGGCGAACCCCAACCCGAACGTCTTGTCGAGAAATGCCCAAAGAAAGGACCAGCCGAGCAGGAGACGCAGAAGGGTCCAGGCCCACATGCCTCGTACCTCTTCCCCCTCAACGACCCCACGAACAAACTCACCGGCCCGGCCTGCCATCCCAAGCCTCCTCTGTTGGCGATCCGTCTCGCAGGCTACACCCCGACCACAGAATCGATCTCGAAGCCGAACCGATTGACATTCTCAGGGCCGGGTGATGTCACTTGAAGAAGGTCACTTCACCCCGAGTACCTGGAGCACGACGACCGCGGCCTTTGTCGACCGTTGGGCGGCCCACCCATCGAGGTCATCTTCGATCTCTTTCCAGCGAGCCCAGAGGCGGTCGCGTTCCTCGCCCTCGGCTGCACGGGCACGGATGCGTTGAGATTCGCCGCCCTTCACGGCCACGGCGGCTTCGGGGTTGGCCTGCAGATTGAGCCACCAGGCCGGCTCGCCTTCGATCCAGCCGTTCATCGCCAGCGTGACGTAATCGGGACCATCCTCGAAGTAGCCGAGGATGACACTGCGTTTCTGGCCGCTGCGCCGCCCGATAGCTGTGAGGCGTAACGCACCCCATCCTTGCGGTTTGGGCCGCCACAGGCCGAGACGGCCGCCCGTGATCCGGTAGAGGCTGCGATGGACCTTCCAGGCTGCTCGCCTGAACCATTTGGGGGGAAGCCAACCCGGCTTGTTGCTCTCGTCCGCCACCGTCGATTCACTTCCTTCTGCCTCGTCTGACTCTACCGACCGCCGGCGATCCACACGGCCGACCCGTATCGGCCCGGTCCCACTGAGACCGGCTGAAGTGGGGTGTGCGTCCCCTCCCTCCCCCCACTGCGATCACATCAGACGACAACAGCCGGAGGGGTGTACTTAAGAGTCCTTAACCCCTGCGTGCGGCAATGTCCTGAGACTCCGGAACAACTCCCAATCGTCGGCCTGGAACGGTCTCACCTGGCATCGTATCCGTCGATGATCGCAGGATGAGCGGTCAGGAAGGGGGTGTCCTTAAGAGTCCATCCCCCCCAACCGGCGAATCTGATCCTCACAGTCACCAGAAGGACGGTGGAGCGTATGGCCCTGGTTACCCAGGCTCAGGCACGTCGTGTTCGGCAGGATCCATGCCGCCCACCATGAGGATCACGTTCTGGTTCATGGCGTGAACGTGTTGCCCAATGTGAAAGAGCAGCAGCCCAAGACCTACGAAAATGAAGGGCTGCAGGGTCATGGAGACGAACGAGTTCGGCGTATCGATGCTGGCGTTGACGACCGAAACTACGAATGCGCCGACGATAATGGACAGTCCTGCCGCGCCAGTCGCCCAAGGGGCATTGATGCTGGCGAGTTTCTGCTGCGGCGACCGTTCGACGGACTGGCGGTCCATACGTTCCTCCTAATCAGGCTCGGCAGTCACGATAGTTCGGGGCCAGCAGTCCCTCGAGATGGGTCGTGAACGTCTTGCTCGCCAGCGTCAAGACGCTCAAGCGTTGGCTGAGTTGAGTCAACGCTGGATGGTGTCGGGCGACATCACCACACCATCGGCCAGCGTACGAAATTGCTACATGAACAGATGCCGCGTACCGGTCGTTATCGGACGGTCAGTTGGGCATCTGAGGCGAAGTCACGAACCAGGTCTCCATCTCTCCCTTGCCTTTGACCATGATCGACCCCCGAGGCTCACACACGAACTCGTCCTTTATAAGGTCGTGGGTTGACTCGGTGATCTGGATCCGGTTCGGTTTGCCGTGTGACTCCATCCGACTCGCCACATTGACCGTGTCTCCCCATACGTCGTAGTGGAACTTGGTGGTTCCTATCACTCCGGCGACCACCGGTCCGGAGTTGATACCGACTCGGAACTCGATTCGTTGCCCGTTCAGACTGGAAACCTCTTGGGTCGCGCTGATCATGTCGAGTGCCAACCGTGCCAGCGCGATTGCATGATCCGGGCGCGGGGTCGGAACTCCGGCGGCAACCATGTAATTGTCGCCGATCGTTCGAATCTTCTCGAGACCAGAGTTCTCGACCAGTCCGTCGAACACGGAGAAGACCTCATTGAGCCATTCGACTGCCTCTGCGGGTTCCATCGTGGCGAACAGCGGAGTCGAACCGACGATGTCGGCAAACAGCACACTGGCCGAGTCGTAATAGTCCGCGATGGTCCGGTTGCTCTCCTTGAGGATCGGTGCGATTTCGCGTGGCAGGACGTTGAGGAGGAGTCGGTTGGCGTTGGCTCTCTCACTGGCGGCCGCGGAGACGAAGTATCCGGCGAAAGCGAAGATGACGATCGACGAGCCGCCCATGTTTACGGCGAAGAAGAACAGCCGCTCTGCGTCGGTCACAGTCTGAGCATGGGATTCGAAGAACCCGTCGAAGGCGACCGTGATGGCGAGGTTCGCCAGGAAGAGCGCCAGCCAAACCAGGGACTGTCGAATCGACAGGAATACGAGCGCAGTTATCGGACCGAGGAACGCCCACGCCATAACGAACCCTGAGTCGAGGGCTCCTCCAATGGTCCACTGGATGAACGCGGAGATATAGGTGATCAGAAGGATCTGGGTATAGATCGCTGGACGGTGGTTCTTGAGAACGTGTGAAACGACCAGGGCACCTCCGACCAGCACTACAAAGAAAAGCGGGAGAGCTGCGGTCAACCCCCAGCCGAAAATCACTACATACATGACAGTCCACAGAGAACCGGCCACGCAGCACGAGCCGGCAACAATCAGCGCCGCCAGCTTCTCGGAACGGACCTCGGCACTGTCATCGGGATGGTGGGCGAAGAAGGTCCTCAAGTTCACGGCGCGAACCGTACCCACTCACCAGGCCTCACGCCCTGGGCTCCAAAGGGGCGAGGAAACGAAAGGGGTCTACGGGCTCAAACACATCAACGATCACTAGGTCTAGCGTCGGGCACCCCGACACACCACCCTCGGCCAGCGTTGATTAAGCACACTCCCCTCTGGGGAGGTCAGGGGTGCTGAAGGGTCTCGATCTCATCCAGGGAAAAGCGACCCGCCTCGGCCTCGGTAGACGTCTTTTGGGGCCGAATCCGCTCAACACTCCTTACGGTTGGCGTGACTACTCTCTGCATCTTGTCGATCTGAGGGGAATGATGAGACGACTAATTGACAGGTCTAGAAGGGGTGGGCGTCGGTCGCAGCTACTTGCTGGGGTCTTGGGCGCTCTGATGGCGACGGTGCTCGTCAGTATGGGACTGGCATACGCCCAGACGAACGGCACGGACGTGTACTCGGGATGCCTCTCGCCGGGCGGGGCCGTCACAGACGTTGCGATCGGTGAGGAGCCGCTCAAGGAGTGCAAAGGCAACAAGGTCGCTATCTCATGGAACCAGACTGGACCGGAAGGACTTCCGGGGGCTACCGGCCCGCAGGGTCCTCAGGGCGAAGTCGGGCCTCAGGGCCCTGAAGGAAACGCGGCTGAACTCGCTGCGATCAAATCTCAACTGGACAGCCTCTTCGACGTGATCCAGATTGATCCCAATACCGGGGCGGTGACCATCAGTTCCGGGGACGCAAACCTGATCCTCGAAGCTGGCGCTGATGCCGAAGTGATGATAGAGAGCGACACGATGGTGATGGGTGACGCGACAGTGATGGGCGAGACCGAGCTCGAAGGCGACACGATGGTGATGGGTGACACCACGGTGATGGGTGAGACCATGCTCGAAGGCGACACCATGCTGATGCAAGATGCCGAGTTCATGGGTGACGCCACGTTCGAAGGCGGCCTGGTCCTGCCGCAAACGGCTCTGACCGTGATCGATGGAGTGCTGAGTCCGACGTCGAGTTCGGTCACCATCACTGCTTTCAGTGGCCCGCTGTTCCCCCTACCGCTCCGACGTATCGTCCCGGCGGTGAACGAGGGAACGGTCTTAGAGATCCACTTCGGGGTCTCCTCAGACGACATCGGAATCGGCGGTTTCGTGGAACCATGCTTCAGCTTCTTCGTTTGTCTCTCAACCAGCGACCGCAACATTCAACTGACGCAGAGGCGGTTCGAACCCTTGCGCTTCGAGAACGGCGACACCCTGAGGCTCATCAGCCGCGGGGACGACTGGGTCGAGGTCTCGCGAAGCAGTGGGCACGTGGAGGCGTTCACTCTTATCCGAACGAGGGACAACTTCTTGGGAACGACAACCATGTCGGCTCGATGCACCGATCCGCCTCTCGAGGGCGACACCGATCCACTAGCGGGACGAGATGGAGCGGTCCTGCTGACGTCAAGCGTCAATATCGTGTCAGGGGACGTCGAGATCATCTCCCAGCAGACCGTGGTGGACGACGACGGGACAGAGGAGGTTTCCGTGACTGTCAACCTGCCCTTTACCTTTCCTGGGCCGGGGCCGGTCAACGGGCCTGGGCACGTACAGCTCGTCCTTCGTTGTCTCAGTATCTGAGGGATGAATCAGGACGTGGGCCGTATCTAGCGGTTCTTGAGGTAACGATCGTGAGGGGCCCCTGGGGCCCCTCACCCTTTGATGCAGAGGGCAACGCCATGAGTTCCCCAACTGACAAACCCGTGAGGTCGCTTTCCCTCACGCCACCAAGGTAGCGACCGGTGGCCTCCCCCAGCATGCGCGAATGTTCCTAGAGGGGAACGCTCAGCGGGAGAACTTGCTGAGGCCCGAGTCGGTCTTGATGCTGAATCTGAGGAGCGGATGATTTTGATAGGGGTGCTGAGGGGCCCCAGGTGCAACTACCCCGCGATCGCGAGAACTGGAGGCTCCGCGGTCGACTCTTGACCCGGGCTGATTCCGATGTTGGTCGCGGTGATTGGCGGACATGAACTATGGAGGCCGGGAACTGGGCATTGCTTTGACACGGCCAAGGCCCCCGCCGGCGTAGTCGATCGGTAGTTTCTTCGATGTGGAAGCAGAGCGTGAGACGTCGAGACATGGTCCGAAGCACCGCTCATCCGGGATTGAAGCCGACCAGCGGTTCCGGCGTCTCTTCTTGGATCACGAGCGCGACGTTCGGAACTACTGCCGGAGACGCCTCCCAGCCAACGACGTGGACGATGCCGTTGCAGACGTCTTTGTCGTGGCGTGGCGCAAGATCGACTCGCTACCGGTTCCGGCAGAAGTGCGACCGTGGTTGTTTGGCGTGGCTCGCAACGTCGTCCGGAACCTCGAGCGGGGGGCACGGCGCAGGCAAAGGCTCTGGGGCAAGGCGGCAGCGACAGCAGACCGATCACGCCACGAGGCTGGGCCCGAGGCGGTGCTGGTGAGGTTCGGCGACACAGAGACCGTGTTGGCGGCTCTGGCAACTCTCAAGCCGGCGGATCAAGAAGTTCTTCGGTTGAGCAAGTGGGAAGAGCTCACACCAGCGGAGATAGCGCTCGTGCTCAGGGTCTCACCAGAGGCTGCAGGCATGAGGATCAAGCGGGCCTCCGCAAGGATGGCAAACGCTCTGGACCGGGCCGGGTACCGGCGTCTGGGCGGTAGCTCCCATCACTCGAAGAAGGACATTGGATGAGCCACGACGATCTCGTCTCCGAGGCCATGAAGCAGGCCAATCCGGTGCCTCCGGGCGACCCCGGAGACGAGCCGCGCATGTCGCTTGACAAGATGCTGGCTCACGTCAAAGCACCAGCCAAGCCCAGCCCTCATGTCGACTCCACAGACATCATTCCGGTGTGGCACCGCCGCGGACCAACCATCGCCCTGGGAACGTTTGTGCTCGTCATCATCCTCGGTGTTGGGAGCGCGCTGCTCTTCCGGCCAGGCCCGGGCACCCTCACCACTCCGATAGAAGAGGCACCGATCATCACTCCGATCGAGACGGTGCAGTCGATGTTTGATGCGTGGAATCGTGGTGATGTCGAGGCATACCTGGCGCTGCAGAGTGATGCCTTCGTCGGTTCGACTGCACGAATCATTCTCGAGAATGGGGAGGACAACCAACAGCCCAGCTCGGAGGAGGCGGAGGCGTTGATCCGCGACGACTTCACCTACTGGTTCCTCATTGGCACCGAATGGGAGCTGAATGAATGCAGTACCCGGCCGGCTCCTTCGGGTCAGGGCGATCAGGTCAACTGCCAGTTGACAGCGAACTCTGTCTTCGAACGAGCCTACGGGGTGCCCAACGATCCAAAACCGGTGCGGTTCACGGTCGAACAGGGGTTCATCGTCGCTGGCACGGCAGACCGTATCGGCCGCGGGGCCTATACGACCGGCGGCGCTGACTTCTTCAGCTGGGTGCGGGAGTCCATCGATGCCGGCACCTTGGAGGCGTCGAGTGTGCCTTGTCTCACGACTGCCTTATACGTAGCCCGCCAAGGCCGGGTGCCGAGCGGCGAGTGTTCGCAATGGATCGCGGACCATCTCCCACAGTGGATCGCCACACTCAAGCCC
>JAZFTN010000161.1:0-2737 GCA_036446715.1 Acidimicrobiia bacterium
GACCCCACCCGCCATCTTCTTGGCGGACCGTGTGACCTAATAAGAGCCTGCCCACCGATCAGGTGTGGCCCATCCCAGTCCTGTCCACAACCCGCCGGCACCTTGACATAAGAGATTCATTATGTGCGGCCTGGAGTGTCCACCAACACAGCTTTTCGGTGGTCGAATAGCCGTTTACCCGAGGGACCTGAGAAGGACGGGATCTACGCCGAAATCAAAAAGGATGTTTTGAAGGAGTGGAACCGGGACCGGTGGTGATTTGGCGAACCGTGGCCAAAAGAATGAGACATCTGAGAGATAGCTCTGTGTCAAGGTGGAAATGAAGGAGTAGGACTATGGACGGGATGACACCAGGCCGCCTGAAGGAGGGTTTGTCGCTGGTAACGACGACGTGGGAATCCGAGTTGGCCAGCCAGCGGCTGAGCGAAGCTGATATCGACGCACAATCCTCCGGCGATCTTGCTGACAGCCTCACACGTCTCGACGAGTTGCTTAAGGACCCGAGGCTCCTGTCGCCGCTCTGGATCGACATGTCAAGCGAGTCGCCGATCACCTACACCGACGAGAAGGCCGCGCCGAACCAAGCCATCGAGGTGACTCCAGAGAGCTTGCTGCGCGGTCGGCGGGCTCAGATCCTGCGTAAGAGCAAACTGGCGAATGAAGAAGCGAAGGCCGAATTGTTCCACGAGCTGGATGAGAAATCTCTTGATGATGTGGAGATGCAGTCGATTGAAGACAAGCTGGAACGACTCGACGTGGAGGAGGGTCACCTCGATGAGCTTCAGAACGAGGGAAATGCCCTTGACGCTCGGCGGGAGTTCGAGCATGAGATGGAGCGCCGACGGTTCGATTTGGTCGCTAAGAAGACGCTCTTCGGACTCAGGAGCCAATGGCGGAGCCGAGAGTCGATCGCAGCGATCGTTGGGGGTGCGCTCTTGATCAGTTTTGCGATAACCGCGATCGTTGCCATGTTCACAGGGACTGAGATTACGGACGTAGTGCAGAATTCGTTCTTGCTGATACTCGGCTATTTCTTCGGTGCTGCGGTTGGTAGTCGACCTGACGGTGCAAACGACCAGGACGCTCCTCGCTCTCGAACTCCCTGATCGGGAGGAACCCTCGGGTACCCAGTGAGGGGGAGGACAAAGAAACGGCTTAAAACGGCTCTACCAACAGGGAAAACGTGAAAGCTACTCCCCAAAGGTCCACCAAGGACGGGAACCCGGTTACCACCAAGACGACACCAGTGATGAGACCGCCGATGCCCCATACGAGAGTTGTTTCCATCGGCGGGAACCTACAGGGTCAGCGCGGGTCTTTGGCCTCGACGCTGTAAGCGGCTTCAGGGTCAGCTTGGAAAAGTCCCTCGGTGTGTGCTGGCCGATGTGCGCCCATGATGCTTTTCGGTTATCCAGTAGAGAGGTAGGTCAGCATCTTGGCGACGTCGATTCGCTCGGGTGTGGTGCGGCGTTCTATCGGTCTGTGATGCCCCGACTCAGGTGTACATATGTGCCGTTATGTGCGGGCAGTGATTCACGGGTGGTCGCTCTCCGTGCGCGATCATGAGGAGAGGCGCCCGACTCACGGCGGACGCCTTTCCTCGTTTCTTGTTGGCCGATTAGTTGAGTCGTGTGATCCGATCCTGTGGTCCGGGGGCCACCGGCGAATTCAAACCGAAGTAGGTGACGAGGGCGTCGAGGTCGATTTCTCCGCCGAGACGGTTGGTGCCGTCTACTAGAACAGCGAAGTTGTCTCCGCCGTCGGCGAGGAAGCTGTTCACCGTGATCCGGTAGTCATCGCCTGCGACAACGGTCACGCCACCGATCTTGATCTTCGAAGGGTCGACCTTGGACCCATCTAGCTCGCTGGCGTCCCACGTGTATGTGAACCCGTCCGACACCTGCAGGATCCGAGGACTGGTCTGTCCGACCCACTGCTGCGTCAGCAGCGTGTGAATCTGCGCACCCGTAAGCGTCATCGTCACCAGACTGTTCCCAAATGGTTGTACCGAGAACGCTTCACCGAAGGTGACTTCGCCGGCCGCTTCACCACCCGAGATCTGGGCGAAGAGCAGGTCGTCGCGAATGCCTCCCGGGTTCATGAACGCAACCACTGCCACTCCGACTCCTACGCCCATCGTCGCTTCGAGTTGCGCGTCGGCTATCACATCGCCCAATGCAGACTCGCCGGCAGTGTTGTTGGTTTCGGTGATATCAGCCGTGATCTCACCGATAACCGCGTTGCCCAATGGCGCCGACAGTGTGTCGTACTTGTCGATGAGCGCTGTCAGATCCGCAGCCGGAGTGACTCCGTCTTGGAAGTTCTCCTTGTTGTCAATAGACACCACGGTCATGTCCTTGGTGACCCGATTCAGCGTCACGTCGATATCGGTGAACATCCGACCAGAGTGATAGGCCATGGTGACGGCCTTACCGTCAACATCCATGCAGGCGAATCTCTGGTTGTTGTGACCACCGATCACCAGATCGACCGCGTCGTCAAGCCCATTGACGATATCGTTGAGAGGCCCGGAGAGAGTCCCGCAACCGTCCCCGTCACCGCCACCTTCACTCGCGAACCCACCTTGGTGCATCAGCACGACAATGGCCTCGATGTTCTTCCTCTGGAGTTCAGGGATCAAGGCATTCACGGTCTCGACCTCATCCAAGAAGGTAAGCCCGGCCACGCCTGACGGCGTAACGATGCTGGGCGTTCCCTCGAGGGTCATCCCGATGAA
>JAZFTN010000162.1:0-4350 GCA_036446715.1 Acidimicrobiia bacterium
ACGTCGGCGTTGAAATCGAGCCGAAAAAGCATGAGAAACGCGGTCAGCGTGACGATTCCGGTCATGACGAGCACCAGCTTCGACCGGTGGACGATGAACGCCGCAATCCGTTCCACGACCTAATCCAAACCTGTGCAGCTACAAGCCGCACCCTTCAGGCAAAAAACCATGCCGCGTCCTCCAGACGGGAGGGGTCGAGCCGGCGAACCTCGCGACAGGCTTGCCCCAGATCGACAGGGACCACCTCATCTGCCTTCAACGCGACCATCATCCCGCCCCTTCCGCCGAAGGCCAGCTCGGCCGCCTTCACCCCGAACCGGGTGCCCAGGATCCGGTCGTAGGAAGTGGGTAAGCCCCCGCGTTGTAGGTATCCAAGGGTGGTCACCCGAGACTCAAACCCGGTCAGCTCTTCGAGTCTGGCGGAAACTGCCGAACCCACACCACCAAGCCGGGCGAATCCATAAGCGTCTACGCCGGCTGAATGAACCTCTCCGGACGGACCCGGGACGCCCTCGGCGACAACAACCAACGAGTAGTGGTGGCCACGGTCGTGACGGGCGACGATGCGACCAGCCAAATCCTGATAGTCGACCGTCACCTCCGGGACCAGGATCGCCTCTGCGCCACCGGCGAGACCGGCTGCTGCGGCGATCCAGCCGGCGGTCCGGCCCATCACCTCGACAACCATCACTCTGTTGTGCGACTCCGCCGTAGTCGTGAGCCGGTCGATGGCGTCGACAACTATCTGGACCGCGGTGTGAAACCCGATGCTGACATCGGTCCCGGCGATGTCGTTGTCGATGGTCTTCGGTATGCCAACCACCTCGAGACCTTCCTCGCTGAGACGTGCAGCCGTGCGAAGGGAGCCATCCCCACCAATAACAACCAGCGAATCGATCCTGGCACTCTCGAGAGTGCCTGATATCGACGCCAGGCCCTCGCCGTGAATGTAGGGATCGATACGGGAGGTGCCGAGAATGGTTCCCCCTTTCCGCAGAAGTCCTCGAACGTCATCCCGGCCCAATGGTCGGGTGCGCCCCTCCAAAAGGCCATTCCACCCTTCCTCTACACCGACTACCTCAAAACCCTCTGCTGTCGCCCGCGTGACCACTGCCCGGATCGCCGCGTTCAGCCCGGGGCAATCGCCTCCAGCCGTCAGAACACCTATTGCCATGGATCCTGTTCTAGTCGCCTGAGGCGATATCCACGTTGTATGCCTCATAAACGAGGTCGGCACCGCGCTGGCGATGAAGGGAGAGACGGCCGAGAAGGGTCATCACCCGACTTCGGCTTGGCTCCGGATCGGAGAAGCCGATCTCCATGGCTCCCCTGAGGGTCAACTGGGCTTGGGCCAATGATTCCTCCAGCCCTGCATGCTCCTCCTCGATGAGTTCGATCTCCATGGCGAGACGTGGCGCGACGTCGAGGATCTCCGCGAGCAGGCCGTTTTCGCCCTCCGTGACGGAGATGTGCTCTTCGAGGGCTTCTCCCAGCTCGTCGATGGCAACCGTCACTGCCTCCAACCAACCCGCAGCGGCGGCGGGAGATGCAACAGCGGACTCGAGGGCGTTCATGGTCTCGCCAAGAGAGTGCCTCGTAGCTCTCACTGTCTCGACGCAGGGTGTGGAGTTTGCGGCGCCAAGCGGATCAGCAATCGGCTCCACGGCATCCTCCCTGGCTTCTTCGGCCTGAACCTCGGCGCCCGGGGCCTCGAACAGGTCTGTTCCCTGGGCAGACTCTTCGAGTTCGAGCCGCCACTCGGCTTCTTTCTGTGTCATGACCCAAGCTTGGATCAGCCACTCCACAGGTGGTAGAGGCATTGGTCACGAATCGGGTGGACGAAGTCACCCTGATGACCGGATCACCCGTCAGACGCCCCTGCTCAGGCAATCCACGGCCTCACCCATCTGCGAAAAGACACCCGGAGAGGGGTCTTTGGTCCCTGTGGGCGAGAAGGTATTCATCTTAGGTTGAGAACATGACTCCTCTTGCGAAGTCTTCGTACACGATGGTTGACGGGAATGAGGCTGTCGCCCGAATAGCTCATCTTCTCAGCGAAGTGATCGCCATCTACCCGATAACGCCCGCTTCTCCGATGGGGGAGCTTGCCGACGCCTGGTCCCACCAGGGCCAATCGAATCTGTGGGGTGTGGTGCCCGACGTCATCGAGATGCAGAGCGAAGCCGGTGCGGCTGGGGCGATCCACGGAGCCCTGACCGTCGGCGCCCTCAGCACGACATTCACCGCATCTCAGGGTCTGCTCCTGATGCTCCCCAACATGTACAAGATCGCCGGAGAACTGACTCCGACCGTGATTCACGTGGCAGCCCGGACCGTTGCCACCCACGCCTTGTCCATCTTCGGCGACCACTCGGATGTGATGTCCGCCCGTCAGACCGGATTCGCCATTCTCTCGTCGGCATCGGTCCAGGAGGCGCAGGACATGGCCGTTGTCGCCCACCTCGCCACACTCGAGTCAAGGATCCCATTCCTCCACTTCTTCGACGGGTTCAGAACCTCACACGAGGTAAACAAGATCGAGATGATCGACGAGGACTCGCTTCGTGGCCTAATCGACGAGGACTTGATTGCCGGGCACCGCATCCGGGCCTTGAACCCGAACAATCCGATGCTCAGAGGGTCCGCTCAGAACCCCGACGTCTTCTTCCAGGCTCGGGAGGCCGCCAATCCGTACTACGAAGCGGTTCCCCTGATCGTGGCCGATGCCATGGACCGCATTGCTGCCGTTACCGGCCGTCAGCATGGTCTCTTCGAGTACCACGGCGCTCCCGACGCCGAGACCGTGATGGTCATCATGGGCTCAGGAGCAGGTGCTGCGGGCGAGACCGTGACCAGGTTGATCAGAGAAGGACGCAAGGTCGGCGTTCTCGTGGTGAAGCTGTACCGGCCGTTCAGCGCATCCGTCTTTGCGAACGTTCTCCCGGAGACGACTCAACGCGTCATTGCGATGGATCGCACCAAGGAACCCGGAGCCGTTGGCGATCCGCTCTACCTCGATGTCGTCGCAGCACTCAGCGAACAAGGGCGACGGATCGAGGTATATGGCGGTCGCTACGGGCTCTCCTCAAAGGAGTTCACTCCCTCGATGGTCGCCGGCGTATTCAATGAGGTCGCCCGGGACACCCCTCGCCGGCATTTCACGGTCGGAATCGTCGATGACGTCACCAACAACTCGGTTGACTGGGACGAGGACTGGTGGGTGGAGCCTGACGAGGTCACCCGGGCTGTCTTCTTCGGACTGGGCTCCGACGGGACCGTCGGCGCCAACAAGAACTCCGTAAAGATCATCGGGGAGTCAACCGACCTGTCGGCACAGGGGTACTTCGTCTATGACTCCAAGAAGGCCGGGTCGAGGACGATCTCTCACCTTCGCATCTCCCCACACCCAATCGAGTCGACCTATCTGATCCGGCAGGCCGACTTCGTCGCGGTGCACCAGTTCGACTTCTTGGAGTCCATCGACGCCCTGGAAGTCGCCCGACCCGGAGCAACGATTCTTCTCAACAGCCCCTATCCGGCCGAAGACATCTGGGATCGGATGCCGATCGAGTCCCAGCGCCAGATAGTGGACAAGGGCCTTCAGGTTTGGGCGATCGACGCCGCAGCGATCGCCCGGGAGACGGGTCTTGGGGGAAGGGTGAACACAGTACTTCAGACCTGCTTTTTCCACCTCACCGATTTTCTCCCCGCCGACGAGTCGGTTGTCGCTATCAAACGCCATATCCGGGACAGCTACGGCAAGAGGGGCGAGACGGTGGTCCGGAGAAACGAGGAGGCGGTCGACCGGGCGGTCGACGGTTTGTTCAAAGTCGACATCGGCGATGCCGTAGGTCCCCTGCGGATCGCTGATCCGGTCCCGGAGATCGCTCCTGAGTTCGTCAAGCGCGTCACCGCCATGATGCTGGCAGGCAAAGGCGACCTGCTGCCTGTGTCGGCACTCCCTGTAGATGGCGCGTTCCCAACCGGCACGGCCATGTGGGAAAAGCGCTCCATCGCCGACGAGATCCCGATCTGGGATCCGGACATCTGCATCGATTGCGGGCGCTGTGCCCTGGTCTGTCCCCACGCGGCAATCCGGTTCAAGGCCTTCGACCCCGATATCCCGGTGCCGGAGGGATTCCTCTGGAAGGAATCGACAGGCCAGGACCTTCGGGGAAAGCGGATAGTGATCCAGGTAGCTCCTGACGACTGCACAGGCTGTCGCATCTGTGTGGAGATCTGCCCCGCCAAGTCAAAAGAGATCGTCAAGCACAAGGCCATCAACATGGCGCCCATCGATGATCACCTCGAACGGGAACGTCGCAACTTCGAGTACTTCCTTGAAATCCC
>JAZFTN010000163.1:0-6434 GCA_036446715.1 Acidimicrobiia bacterium
TGGTTGAGGTGCTCAAGCCCAAGATCCCCGTTCATCGCATGGTGTTCCACGAGATCACCAAGACCGCCATCGAAGAGGCGTTCGCCAACCCGAGGGACCTCAACGACAAGCTCGTTCGGGCTCAAGAAGCCAGACGCATCCTCGACCGACTGTACGGCTACGAAGTCTCTCCCGTGCTCTGGAAGAAGATCCAGCCAAAACTGTCTGCCGGTCGCGTTCAGAGCGTCGCAGTTCGAATCGTCGTCGAGAGGGAGCGGGAGAGAATCGCCTTCGTCCCGGCGGCCTACTGGGGTATTGAGGGGGTGTTCGCCAGAAGCGACGATCTGGACAAGCCCTTTGGCGCCAAACTCCATTCCATCGACGGAGACCGGGTCGCATCTGGAAAGGACTTCGACACCCAAGGCAAGGCAAAGAGCAATGTCATCGTCCTCGATCAGGAAACTGCGACAACGCTGGCTACGGCCCTGACGGGTGCCGAGTTCGACGTGAGTTCCGTCGAGTCGAAGCCGTACACACGACGGCCCTACCCACCTTTTCGAACGTCGACCCTGCAACAGGACGCAGGACGCAAGCTGCGCTTCTCGTCTTCGCGGACGATGTCGGTCGCTCAGCGGCTCTACGAGAGCGGCTATATCACCTACATGCGCACCGACTCCGTCGAGCTCGCAGACTCCGCTCTTGCCTCGGCCAGGGCGCAGATCACCAAGCTCTATGGCAAGGAGTACCTCTCGCCAAAACCCCGGAAGTACGCCGGCAAGGTCAAAGGCGCCCAGGAAGCACACGAGGCGATCAGGCCGGCAGGTGAGAGCTTCCAGACTCCCGAGCAGGTAGGAAGGAACGTCGCACCGGACGAAGCGGCCCTGTACCGGCTCATCTGGCAACGGACGATCGCCTCACAGATGGCCGATGCCAAAGGGGTGAGTGTCTCGGTCCGGATCGGAGCCACCTCTGCCGCCGGTGAGAAAGCCGTCTTCTCGGCCTCGGGAAGAACAATCACCTTTCCCGGATTCCTGAGGGCCTACGTCCAGGGTTCTGACGACCCGGAGGCAGAACTCGACGACAAGGAGAAGATCCTGCCCCGGTTGGATGAGGGCGACGCACTGGCGATACAGCGTCTCGAGCCCACCGGTCACGAGACCAGACCACCGGCCCGGTACACGGAGGCGTCACTTGTGCAGAAGCTCGAAGAGCTGGGTGTCGGACGTCCCTCGACCTACGCCTCGATAATGACAACGATCCAGGACCGCGGCTACGTCTTCAAGAAGGGCACCGCCATGGTCCCCACGTTCACGGCCTTCGGAGTTGTGTCTCTTCTCGAGAACCACTTTCCGACACTCGTGGATTACGAGTTCACTGCCGCCATGGAGACCGACCTCGACCGCATTGCCACGGGTGAAGAGGAGTCGGTCCCCTGGCTGTCGGCTTTCTACTTCGGCAAAGACGGTCTGAAAGAGAAGGTGGCCACCCGGCTCGACGAGATCGATCCCCGTGAGATCGGCACGATTCCCGTCGGAGAAGACGGGAACGGAATCCCGATACTCGCCCGCATCGGCCGGTATGGGCCTTATGTCGAGCGTCTCGAGGAGCGGGCTTCGGTGCCGGATGACCTCGCGCCCGACGAGCTGACCGTTGCGAAGGCTCTGGAACTGATCGAAAACCAGAACGTCGGCGACAAGATCTTCGGAACCGACCCCGATTCCGGTCTCACCGTCTACGGCAAGACCGGCCGATTTGGCCCATACATACAGCTTGGCGAGCAAGAAGATGGTGCCAAGTTGAAGCCCCAGAGAGCCTCGCTCTTCAAGTCGATGTCACTCGACGAACTCGGGCTGGACGACGCGGTGAAGCTTCTTTCGATACCCCGGTCGGTGGGAGCCGACCCGGACGGTGTTGAGATCGTGGCCCTCAACGGCCGCTACGGGCCGTACATCCAGAGGGGGGACGACAAGCGCAGTCTCGAGACAGAAGATCAGCTGTTCACGCTGACCGTCGAGGAAGCACTGAAGATCCTGGCTGAGCCGCCCCGTCGTCGCGGGCAGCAGCGATCGGGACCGCTGCTCGAGGTTGGCGAAGACCCGGTTTCGGGGAAGATGGTCACCCTTCGTACGGGTCGTTACGGCCCATATGTGACCGACGGAGAGGTAAATGCCTCCCTCCGGAAAGGGGACTCGCCCGAGAAGATCACGATAGAGCGGGCGGCCGAGCTTCTGGCGGCACGACGGGACCGCCTGGGCAAGTAGGAGTGCCATCCCACCCGAACCAATCGGTGTCTCACTCTCGCCGCGCCGCCACCCAGGCCAACACCTCGTTTACGGGCCGGGCATTGAGTACCCGGTCGGCAGTGACCCAGCCTCTCTGGGCGTAACGAACGCCGTAGTCCATCCGAACCAGATCGCCGGTGTGGTGTGAGTCGGTGTCGATCACGACGTCGACTCCCACGGACATTGCTTGTCTTGCCACCTCCGATGTCGCGTCCAGACGGTCCAGGGCGCCGTTGATCTCGAGGGCCACACCGGTGAGCGCAAGCGCTTCGAGGACGACTGCAACGTCGAGTTCGACACCGGGCCGTCTTCCGACGTATCGCCCGGTCAGGTGGCCGATGGCATTGACTGCGGGATCTTGCAAAGCGGTCAGAATCCGGGCCGTCTGTTGATCCGAGGGCAGGTCGAAATGGGAGTGAATAGAGGCCACGCAATAGTCGAACTCCAGACGGAAGTCGGGGTCATAGTCGAGATCACCATCACGACCGATGTTCAGCTCACATCCAAACAGGAGTCTGATTTCGGGGTAGTGGGAGTCGAGATCTCGAATCCGATCACGATGGGCCAGCATCTGACGGGGCGTCGACCCGTTGATAGCCAGGTCTTCCCCGTGATCGGTGAACGCCACATACTCCCAGCCGGCGGCGATCGCCGCTTCAGTCATCTCTTCCAATGAAGAGCGCCCGTCTCCCGACCGATCCGAGTGATAGTGGAGGTCGCCTTTGATGTTTGACCTCTCGACCAGATTCGGCAGTTCACCGGCCGACGCCGCCTCCACCTCACCGCTCCCCTCGCGAAGCATCGGTGGTACGACCTGCATACCCAGAGCCTCGTATATCTCGCCCTCGGTCTCGGACGCCACGACCTCGTCGTCCCTAAAAAGGCCGTACTCGCTGAGGAGCAAGCCGCGATCGATCGCCTTCTGTCGCAGAGCGATGTTGTGGGCCTTTGATCCTGTGAAGTAGAGGAGTGCCGAGCCCAGCTGATCGGGTCTCACCGTCCGAATATCGACCTGAAGCGCTTCACGGGTGAGGAACGAGATCTTGGTGTCCCCCGCCCCGACCACCTCGGTGACCTCGGGATATGCCAGAACCGTATCCCCCAACAGACCCGGCTTCTTGGTCGCCACCACAATATCGACGTCACCAATCGTCTCCGAGAAACGACGAATGGACCCGCACGGCACCGCCTCGACGACACCGTCGATCTCGGCGATTCGTCGAGCCAGGGAGTTGGCGAATCCCAAAACCTCGACCAGCGGAGTGCGACGATCCTTCCCGTGCAGTCCGAGCCGATCGATCGCTTTTGCAATCTTCTGTTCGGATTTCTCACCAAGACCGGGCAGCTCTCGCAAGCGCTCGGCATCCACAGCCTCCTTGAGACTCTCGATGTCCTCGATGTCAAGCTGGGACCGAAGCATCTTCAATGTTTTCGGACCGAGACCCGGAATCTTGGTGAGAGCCACAAAGGCCGGCGGATACATCTCCCGCAGGGTCTCCAACTTGGCGACCTCGCCGGTGGCCTCCAGCTCCAGGATCTTGTCGGCGGTGGAGTTACCCACCCCTTTTATCTCTGTGAGCTCCGCCTTGGTCAGGCCCGAAAGCTCCCCTGGGTGGCTTTCGATACCCGCGATCGCGTTCTCGTAGGCCCTGACCTTGAACGCCTGGGGTGACCCTTCATCGAGGGCCGTCAGTTTGGCCAACTCGGCGAGCATCCGAATCAGGTCCGATCGTGTGGTCATCGTCCATGATTATCGACCAAGCCAACGACGGGGATCGAATTCAGCCCGAGACACTCCCCTGATCTCCAGATCTCCAAAAACCGGGACGTTGACCGCCACCGCTGCCACGACCAGCACCACCCTGACGCCCAACGCGGGGTCGACGCGGCATGCGCACGAGACGAGTCTTGCCCCGTTCCTCGCCACGACGGCCTGTGCCTCGTTCACGGGACTCTGCCGTCCGGCTCCCGGATAGGTGGCCACCGCAGCCGCCAGAGCGCCCGCATCGGCTGCGATATTCGCCTGAACTCGAGCCGAATAGGCCACTCCGAGCGACGCCGTGGCCACTAGGACCACCGAAAGAAGAGCGACGACACCGGCCATCGCCACTGCCATCGCCCCTCTCTCAGAGCTCATCTTTCGACAAGCATCGTGGCCGAAGCTGACAGGTCGACTCCGAATCCGTCAGGAAACGGCGCCCCCAGCCGATGACGCAGCCGAGCCGAGACTCGAGCCGGTGCTCCGACGACGCTGGGCCGCGAAACCGAGATCCGCACCCGGTCCCGAACCGATGGCGTCAACGCGTTCTGAACGGCCTCGACGGCCTTCGCGGGATCCGGGCTCGTGGCCGCAACCCGGGCACCGTCGCGAACCGCGCCAAGCAGCTCGATCCTGGCTCGAGCAACAGAGACAACCTGAAGACCGGCCACCAGAACCACTATCACCAGAGGCACGACCAGGAAGAACTCGACGGTCACGCTGCCACGGTCACCAATCAGAATTTGCCGACCACCCATCCGATCACCTTGCCAAACAGGTTTCCCAAGAGACCTCCACCGCTACCCGACTGAAGCCACTTCAAGGCAATGATCGCCAACGCGGTGGCGGCGAGAATCACCAGGAAGTACTCAACGGTTGCTTGCCCGCTCTCATCGTTGCTGCGTACGAGCAGCCTCACCCAAAGACGTGTCATAAACACTCCTTCCATACCGGTGACCGACCGGCGCGGGGAGAAGTGCGGAAATCAAGACCACGCCCCGGTCAATTCATCGAAGAGCTGAAACAGCGACGGCGCATAGAGCATGAGAACCAAACCGGGAAGCATGAAGAGTGTGACCGGCACCATTAGACGCACAGGAAGTGAGCGAGCCCGTGCGAGGCGCCGGGTGCGCTCCTCGGAGAGGTCCTGTTCGAGCATTCGCCTGACGGTCGAAGTGAGTGACGCGCCTGAGCGCTGCGATCTCGCCAATTGAGCGACCACCGGGCGCAGCCCGGGCCCGGCGACAGGTATGGCGGCGGTCAGCCCTGAGACGGTTGCCACCCGAGCGACCCGTCTCAAGTCTGGATGGTCCGGCAGAGAAGCGGAAACGTGCTGAAGCCCGGCCAGAACGGAAAGACCGGATCGAAGCTCAACCAGAAGAAGGAGCAGGACGAGACGAGTCGGCGGCTGTGTGCTCCGGCCGGCCCGGATCCGCGGTATGAGAAGCGCTGCCGAGCCGCCGGCCAGGGCACCGATCGGGCCGCCCATGATCAGACCGACGGATGCGCCAAACACAGACAGAATCATCTCGCCCGCCACATCAGCACAGCTGCACTCACGATGCCGGTGACGAACAGCAGCAAGCCGGCGACACCGGCGATTCTCTGCTCGCGGGCTGCAAGAAGACCTGTGAGCGTCCCCGACTGGGCCTGAATCACGAGATAGATCACGGGAACAGAGACAAAGACAATCGCGGTGGCTCTCGCAGGAGAGGAGCCAACTCGCACTTCGTGGGAAATCTCGGAGCGGGCGATCGCAACCGAGCCGATCTCGTCAAACAAGTCCGCCGCCCGAGACCCCGATCTTGCCGCCGTCTTGATCGTCATCTCCAACTCGACGCCCACATCCTCGAACTCATCACCAAGGGACCTGGCAATATCGTCAATGGAGGAGCCCGGCTCCGCAGCACGGTGCGGACCTCTGACCGAAGCTCCCGCGGCGGAGAGAGCTTCTCGCAAGGGCGACCCCGCCCGGAGCTCCGAGGCCACGGCCTCACAAAACAGGGCAGAGCGAGCCTCGGCGTCACGGCGGGTTCTCCACACGGCCATGGCTGCCATGGCAACGACGACAACCGGGAGATAGAGAGTGACAGCCAGGAGCCCGACACGACGAACATCGATGCCGACAGCGAGCGCAACAGCGAGCGCAAAAAGCTCCATCATCCGCCGTCCTCGTCGATCTGGTCGACCCGGACGATGGAGTGGACCCGTCGCCCTTCCGATGTTCGCTCGACTTGAACGACTGTGTCCACGGCTGTCCGCAACTGTCTGGCAATTGCCGACTCCGATGTGTCGCCGGCCGAAAGGGCCAATGTCTCCAACCTCCAGAGTGCCTCCCGAGGCGAATTGGCGTGGACCGTTGTCAGCGAGCCCCTATGACCGGTGTTCAGGGCAGATATCAGGTCCATCGCCTC
>JAZFTN010000164.1:0-5311 GCA_036446715.1 Acidimicrobiia bacterium
TACAACCAGGGAATTTTTGAGAATTTGACTGAAACGACCTCGAATCTCACCAACTACATTTCGGGGGAGTTCGGATTGATGATGTCGCTGGTTGCCGCATTTACGGGTTACCTCTTCTGGCGTAAAAGGGATGCGCTGCCACAGCCAAACCATCAGCCGAAAAAGGCGCCGGTTTCCGGCTAGCAGGACCCGAGGAGCATCCAATGTCAGACGAACGAGAACAACAAGCGTCGGTTCCTCCGCGGTGGTTCGTTCGCTCCTTTTGGTCTATGCACCGCGGCGTGTACCGGGTTACCGGCGGCCGATTCGGATTGAGGCGTGCGAAGGCAGACCGCTGGGGGATGGCGCGTCTCACCACTACCGGGCGTCGCACCGGCCAGGAGCGGAGCGTGATGATCGGCTACTTCGAGGATGGCGCGAACCTGGTCACCATGGCGATGAACGGTTGGGCTGAGGCCGAGCCTGCTTGGTGGCTCAACCTTCAAACGCATTCCGAAGCCACCGTCGATGTCGCCGACGGCCGACGCACGGTCAAGGGGCGGGCTGCTGAGGGAGAAGAACGGTCGCGGCTGTGGGACCGGTGGCGCGAACTGAACGACAATTTGGACGCACAAGCGGCGCTCCGGTCCGGTGAGACCGCCGTTGTCATCCTGGAGCCATGGCCCGACCCTAAGCAATAATGCACTGACAGCCAGTGCACAACTTACGCCGCTTATTGAGGCTCGGTCTGAGTTCCTGGCAGGCGCTGAATGAATCGTGCACGAAGCGGTGATACATCAAGGGGTATTCGGCCCAAGTTGGTGTGCGAATCCAGGAGGGCTGTCTGACTGCTCTCCGAGCAAGGTCGAAAGACTCAAAGTCAGCGCACGAGGCGTACCCAGAGGCGAAGCCGAGGATCGACGAGTCACATAGTGATCGACACTGCTGTTCGACGTCGAAAAGCGCCGGCGACCTGGCCATAGCGGACCGTCGTATCCCAAGCGAGGCGACGTTGAACCCATCCAGCCGCTGGCCCATAACCCGTGGGAGTGGCTGATGCTGGACGTACCGACCTTGGAACTAGAGGAGTAATCCTCCGAGGTGGCCCCCTCCCCGGCGGGTGAGCCAGTCCTCCTTGGCTCCGGAACCCCCCGGATGCTTGACGGCACACCCCCTCTGTTTGCCTCCGGGGACCAATAACGACCAATAAACAGCCTCGTTGGGCCAGGTCAGCGGAGCGCCACTTGATCCCGGGTTAAGTGACTACAGATGAATCCAAATTCAGAGACGTGGGGAGGGTTGTTGCCACTTTCATTGGCCCGGTTCATGGCCCCTCCGAGTGGCATATGGGAAGATCTGGGAGGCGACCTTGTCCCGCAGGGAGGGGGTGGCGCAGGGCGAAGGCGATAGCCGTACAGGGCTCTGAGTAGTTGTCGGTGGTGATCGTTTGGGGGGTGGGCGAGAGGCATGGCAGACCTATACAAGGCCGATGGGAGCCATGGGTGTCCTGGCGCCCGTGGGATTTGTGATGCCGCCGGCACTGGGAGCCGTCTTCATGTCGCTCAGCACCATCATCGTTGCGCTAAACGCCCAACTCCGGCCTCCGTGTGTTCGGGACTTTCTCCCCTACTTGGCGACGCCGCTATCGGTCAGTGTCGGAGGAGGCATTCACACAATGTGAGTGCGGAGTAGTGCATGGAGGAGATTTGGATGACAGCCGCCGACGCTCGGTCGATCAGCTATTTGCGGGTCCCTGATGAGTCACCGATGAGCTGGCTGGCTGGTAGCGCGCGGAGCATTGTGATCTTCGCCTATTTCGTGGTGTTTACGGTATGGATGCCTTCGTGGCTGATCCAGCTCGGCCAGGTGGCGAGGTTGAGTTCATCGATCAAAGACCTCATCGCAGTCGCTTCTTGGGGTGGGTTTCTGGTTTTCGGCCTGGTGGCGTTGCGATCGGCCCAGAAAAGAGGGTGGATCTAGTCGAACCTCTCGAGTTCTTCGACCGCAACATCCCGTGCCTGGCCGCATGTCCGGTGCACACCAACGCCGGGCTGTATGTGGCAGCGATCGCGGACGGGGATGACGAACTCGCCTACCTGACGGCTCGACTTCCCAATCCGTTAGCGTCCGTATGCGGAAGGGTATGCGCAGCCCCTTGCGAGGATGCTTGCAGACGTGGCGAGGTCGACAAGCCAATCGCTATCAGGGCGTTGAAGCGTTTTGTGACGGAGCGTTACGGTGTCGAGGCGGGATCCGACTCAATCGTCTCTCGGGTGACCGCTCACAGCGCCGTCGAACGGAGCGAGAGTGTCGGGATCGTCGGTGGTGGGCCCGCTGGTCTGTCGGCCGCCCACGATCTGCGTCGACACGGCTACCGGGTCTCGATCTACGAGGCCACCGAACGGCTCGGTGGGATGATGCTGCTGGGTATCCCCGAGTACCGGCTGGACAGGGATCTGGTGGCCGGGGAGATAAGGGCCATCGTCTCGATGGGCGTCGACGTCCAAACCGGCGTGAAACTGGGAGAACACATGAGTCTCGATGATCTGAGAGACCGACATGATGCAGTCTTTCTCGCTATTGGAGCCACGTTGGGACGCGGTCTCGACATCGACGGCGCCGATGCGGACGGAGTGTTACGCGCCATCGAATACCTGATCAACGTCAACCGTGGATTCCAGGTAGACATCGGCGAGCGGGTTCTCGTTGTCGGCGGCGGCGATGTCGCGATGGACGCAGCACGCACGGCATTGCGCACCGAGGCGTACACGACGGGCTCACGGACGCCTAGCGACGATCGGCAACGACCATCGATGACCGAGGCCCTCGACGCGGCCCGGACGGCGGTGAGAGCGGGCGCCCACCAGGTGACTGTCATGTCTCTCGAATCCGCCGAAGAGATGCCCGCCGCCGAATTCGAACTCGAGGAGGCCGCCAACGAGAACATCTCATTCATCCATCGCCGCGGGCCAAACAGAATTCTCACCGAGTCGGGTCGGGTCGCGGGCATCGAGACAGTGGGAGTCGAATCCGTGTTCGACGCTGACGGGCGATTTGCCCCGGTCTTCAACCTTGAAGATCTCCAAACCCTGGATGTGGACACGGTGATCCTCGCTGTCGGCCAGGCGGTCGATATCTCCGCGATCGGCTCCAGCGGACCGGAATTGACCAGGGCCATGACCGTCGGGGTCGGCGAGGGCCTGGTCACCTCCCTTCCCGACGTCTGGGCCGGCGGAGACGCAGCCCATGGGCCCCGCACCTTGATCGAGGCGATCGCCGACGGGCGCACCGCTGCTGCGTCGATCCACGAGTCTTTCGGAGGTGCCGCCGAAGAGGCCCAGGCCGGTCAGATGGTCCGCGCGAACGGGTTCGACCGGCATCGGGACACCTACGACCGCATTCCGAGAGCAGTAATCCCCACACTGCCCACCGATCGCCGGATCGGCCTCGCTGAAGTCGAGCTTGGGCTCACCGAAGACCAGGCCCGGATGGAGGCACAACGGTGCCTGCGTTGTTTCGCCAACATCACCCTCGACATTGACAGCTGTGTCCTCTGCGGGCTTTGCTCCGACGTCTGCCCTCTCGACCTCATCGACCTTGTGCCATCCGAAGAGATCGACCCGGCACACGTCGGTGGGACCGCTCTCACTCTCGACGAGCGAGCATGCATCAGATGCGGCCTTTGCGTGGAACGGTGCCCGACGGACGCACTCTCGATGGGAGTGTGGCAAGGTGTTGGCGTACCAGTGACCATCGGGGTTCCGGCGTGACGGTTTGGCACAAGGTCCGCGATTCGACCATTGGACGGTCGATCTGGCGGACAACCGATCGCGTGACCGATCGCGACCGCGCAGCCGCCCACTGGGCAAGCTTCTTGCTTCACCTCTATCCGGTGAAAGTCCGGCCTGAGGAGCTGTCGTTCCGCTATTCGTGGTTCGTGGGTGTGATGTCGCTGGTTCTGTTCGGATCGCTTCTCGTATCAGGCATATATCTGATGTTCTTCTACGTTCCCTCGCCTTCCACCGCCTACGGGAACATCGTGCAAATTCAGACCGAGATTCCGTTCGGTCAGTTCATCCGGAACGTCCATCGCTGGTCAGCTCACTTGATGGTGGTAACGGTTGCCGTCCATATGGCCCGGATGTTCTACCGGGGCGCGTACAAGTCCCCGAGAGAGTTCAACTGGGTCATTGGCGTAGTTCTCCTGGTATTGACGCTCCTACTTTCCTTTACCGGCTATCTGCTGCCATGGGACCAACTCGCTTATTGGGCAGTGACAGTGGGCACATCTATGGCGGCCTTTGTTCCGTGGATCGGCGAGACGGTGCAGGGTTTCCTCCTCGGCGGAAATCAGGTTGGCTCTGAGACGTTGATCCGCTTCTACGTGCTTCATGTCGCCGTACTGCCGGGCGCCCTCATTGTCGTCGTCACCTTCCATTTGTGGCGATGGAGAAAAGACTCGATGCTGGAGACCGACGAGGTGGAAGATGTCGTCTGAGAACGATCCTCAGATCGTGGGGAACCGGCGCGTGCTGGGCATCGTTCCTGGCCGTCCACCGGTAGGGGATCGCAAGGAGCCCCAGGAAGAGCAAGTGCTCATGACGTCGCCTCATCTTCTGGTGAGGCACGCCGTGGTTGCTGTCGCCGTTCTGCTTTTCGTGTTGTTGATATCGATCTTCTTTGACGCCCCGTTGCGCGAGATCGCCAATCCGACTCTGACGCCCAACCCGGAGAAGGCACCTTGGTATTTCGCGGGCCTCCAGGAGCTGCTGTCGCTGTTGCATCCCCAGATCGCCGGTGTTCTGGTCCCCACGGGGATCCTCATCGGGCTCGTGGCACTGCCCTACATCGATCGCAATCCGGCGAAACTGGCACGGTTCAGGAAAGTGGCGGTCGTTACCTTCACCATCTTCATGGTCGCCTGGATTGTGCTGACAATCATCGGCTTCGCTTTCAGAGGCCCGAGCTGGTCTTGGGTTTGGCCCTGGCAAGAATGGTATGGAGAGCTGTGAGCGCCAAGTACACGCGTAGGGAGGCGCTCACGCGCATGTGGCAAGGGGCTGTTGGGCTGGTTGCCGCCGCCGGTGCTTGGACCACCTGGGATCTGCTCACGCCGGCCAACGCTTCCCAGGGCGGTCCGGTCAGAACTGTTCCGGTGGAGGACGTGCCCGACGTCGGGGTACTCGAAGTCCCGGCGATGAGCGGCTATCTGACCAAGGTGGACGGTGAAGTGGTGGCACTGCGGTGGAAGTGCCCGCATCTCGCATGCAAGGTTCCCTGGTGTGAAAGCTCGGGCCAATTCGAGTGCCCCTGTCATGGATCTGTGTTCAAC
>JAZFTN010000165.1:0-6012 GCA_036446715.1 Acidimicrobiia bacterium
GAAGAAAGTCGGTCGAGAAGTAGTCGATGTCGAAGTTCACCACCCACTCGCCCGAGGCCCGGAGAAACCCGTGGCGAAGGGCCGCCCCATAGTCGGCCTCGGGCAGCGAGAACACTTCGACAGGTGCATTTGCGCCCACTCTCCTCGCCGCCTCGGCTGTGCCGTCCGACGATCCGTTCTCGACAATGAGAATCTTGTAGGACGCACCGGTGCTCTCCATCGCCTCGATGAGAGATGGAAGGGCCTGGGGGATGAACGACGCTTCGTTGTAGATGGGAACGACGACTGAGATGGAAGCGGTCATTGGGCGGGCAGAGTACTTGGTACGGTCATTTCGATGGATGTGAGCGCAATATTCAAGGCATACGATATCCGGGGCCGCACAGACACCGGAGAGCTCGACGCAACCCTGTATGAGCGTGCGGGCTCGGCACTCGTCGGTCTTCTGGATGCATCGGAGATCGCCGTTGGCTACGACTGCCGGGCCAGTTCCCGAGGTTTCTTTGAAGCCATGGCAGGGGGCATCACCGGGGCCGGAGCCGATGTCATCGACCTGGGTGAGGTGCCGACCGATGCCGTCTACTTCTATTCGGGCGCCCACCACGTGCCAGGTGCTGTCATCACCGCTTCACACAATCCCCCCGAGTACAACGGTCTCAAGCTCTGCCGATCGGGGGCGGCTCCGATCGGGTCGGAAAGCGGGCTTGGAGAGATCCGCGATGCGGTGAGGTCCGGTGACATGCGCGTTGCGGCCCGTTCCGGCTCGGTGAGACGCGTCGACATAGTCGACGCCTATGTCGACCACCTGTTCGGGATCGTCGATCCCGACTCCATCAGCGGGTTGAGCGTTGCTGTCGACGGCGGCAACGGGATGGCAGGGGTTGCCATCGAGCAGGTGTTTCACCGGATTTCCGCAAAACTCACGGGCCTGTATCTGGACCCGGACGGGACGTTTCCGAACCACCCGCCCGATCCTCTGATACCGGAGAATCTGGTCGACTTGGTTGCGCTGATGAGCGAGAGCGAGTTCGACATTGGTGTTGCGTTCGACGGCGACGCCGATCGAGCATTTTTTCTCGACAACACAGGACAGCCGCTCAGCGGAAGCACCGTCACTTCTCTGATTGCTCGGAGGATGCTGGCCGACAATGAGGGCGATGCCGTGGTTCACAATCTGATCACATCCAAGGCCGTGCCCGAGGTTGTGAAAGCGGCCGGCGGCGTCCCGGTTCGAACCCGGGTCGGTCACAGCTTCATCAAGGGTGTCATGGCCGAGACCGGAGCGGTCTTCGGGGGTGAGCACAGCGGCCACTACTACTTCCGCGCCAACTTCGGCGCAGACTCAGGAATGTTGGCCATGTTGGTTCTGCTTGGCTTGCTCAGCGAGGATGGTCGTCCTCTCTCGGAGCTGCGTCGCGACGTCGAGCGTTACTCGGCCTCGGGCGAGATCAATTTCACCGTTTCCGACCCCGCCATGGCGATGAGCCAAATCGAGGAGGCGTTCAAGGGGGTTGAGATTGACCATCTCGATGGTCTCACCGTCGACTTTGGGCAAGAATGGTTCAATCTGCGACCATCGAACACCGAGCCTCTCTTGAGGTTGAACGTCGAAGCGAAGACGCCCGAGAGTGTCTCCGCGCTCGTGAGCAAGATCCAACAGATTCTGGAGAGAGATTGAATCTCATCGATCCCAAACTCGCTGAGATCCTGGTTTGCCCTGTCGACAAGGCAGATCTCACCCAGGATGTCGAGGCATCCCGTCTCGAGTGCACAGAATGCGGTCGGCGGTATCCGGTTCGTGAAGGCATACCGGTGATGCTCGTCGATGAGGCCGAAGGGGGGCCCGGTAGCAATGACTGACATGCTCTCTCAGATCCGAAGTATGGGCGACCAGCTTCGGTGGGCCGCCGACCAGCCCGCGCCTGCAATA
This sequence comes from Acidimicrobiia bacterium, assembly GCA_036446715.1. Taxonomy (GTDB): domain Bacteria; phylum Actinomycetota; class Acidimicrobiia; order Spongiisociales; family ZC4RG35; genus SZUA-217. Next base: position 1,931 of record JAZFTN010000165.1, read on the forward strand.
GGCACCCTCTCGGAGATCCTGTATGTCGGGATGGGTGGATCCGGGATCGCCGGCGACTATGTCGGCGCCATCGCCATGCCCTTTGGCACCCGCATGGTCGTTCACAAGGGTTATGGCCCCCTTCCTCTTTGGGCGACGAGGGCACGACCTCTGGTCATTGCCGCCTCCTATTCGGGCAACACTGAAGAGACGCTCGATTTCGTTGAGAGTGCTCACAACTCAGGGCTCCGAGTCGCGACAATCACCACAGGTGGGCGGCTGGGTGAGCTGACCGACAACCACGATTGGCCGTCAGTCTCGGTGCCTTCCGGACTCCAACCTCGGGCCGCTGCCGGCTACATGATCGGGGCGGCCCTCACCGTTCTGAGGGGCGCCCATGCGATTGATGACCAGCGTCTCGCATTCGTCGAGGCGGCGACCATGGCGGACGAAGCTACGGCCGAGGGCAGCGATCGTTGGATGGAGGCCACCCGCATCGCCGAGAAACTCGACGGGCGCATCCCGATCATCTACGCCGGTGGGCCCGTGAGCACCGTCGTCGCCCAGCGGTGGAAGACCCAAATCAACGAGAACGCCAAGGTCCCCGCCTGGTGGTCACTGTTGCCGGAGCTCGACCACAACGAGATCACAGGGTGGGAGACGATGCCTGAGAAGACAACAGAGCATCTTGGCATCGTTGCTCTCCGGGACCGCAGTGACCACGATCGCATCGAAACTCGACTTGCCCATACGAGAACACTCACCCAAGATGCCGTGCCCTGGGTGGCCGAAGTCAACTCGACCGGTGTTTCGCTGCTGGCCCGGCTGGTGTCACTGACGGCTGTCGGAGACCTCGTGTCGTGGATGCTGGCCGACTCGGCTGGAGTGGACCCGGTACCCGTGGCCACCATTGAGAAACTGAAAGAGCGTCTAGCCGAGGAAGATTGAATGAACTACGACATCGCCAATCCTGACCTGGCCTCCCATGGTGCTCGCCGCGTTGAGTGGGCAGGACGACGCATGCCGGTCCTGAAGACCATAAGGGAGAGATTTCTCGACGAGCGACCGCTCGAAGGCCACATCGTGGCCGCGTGTCTTCATGTGACGGCTGAGACGGCCAATCTGATGTTCGCCCTGCGCGACGGTGGCGCCGAGCCGATCCTGTGCGCCTCGAACCCTCTCTCGACTCAGGATGACGTGGCCGCGGCTTTGGTTGCAGATGGGATCCCCGTATTCGCCATTCGCGGAGAGGACGACGACACCTACTACAAGCACATCAACGCCGTTCTCGACCATGCACCGGCCGTCACGATGGATGATGGGGCCGATCTTGCCACGCTGCTCCACACCGATCGCCGCGACATCGAGGTGATCGGGTCAACCGAGGAGACCACCACGGGTGTCATCCGTCTCAAGGCGATGGCTGCGGAAGGGACCCTGCGGGTGCCGGTCGTAGCTGTCAACGACTCGGCGACGAAGCATTTGTTCGACAACCACTTTGGGACAGGGCAGTCAACCCTCGACGGCATCATCAGGGCTTCCAATGTGCTTCTGGCTGGACAGAATCTCGTCGTTGTCGGTTACGGAGACTGTGGCCGCGGAGTCGCCAAGCGGGCCGACGGAATGGGAGCCAAAGTGATCGTGGTCGAGGTCGACCCGGTGCGGGCTCTGGCGGCCGCCATGGAGGGGTACCGAGTGATGACTGCGTCGGACGCCGCCTCCGAAGGCGACATTTTCGTCACCGTCACCGGGAACAAGCATGTTCTTCGGTCCGAGCATTTTGCAAGGATGAAGGACGGGACGATCCTCGCCAACTCGGGTCACTTCGACATAGAGATCGACCTCGCCTCACTTCGGGCCGAGGCGGTGGCGCGTCGCCCGATCCGGGAGAATCTCGAGGAGTTCGAGATGCCGGATGGACGTCGCATCCTGGTTGCGGCGGAAGGACGTCTGGTCAATCTCAGTGCGGCCGAGGGGCACCCGGCGGATGTGATGGACATGTCGTTCAGCAATCAGGCTCTCGCTGCGGAGTACCTGGTCAAGAACGAGGAGTCGCTCGAGCCCGGGATCTACACGCTCCCCACCGAGATCGACGATGATGTCGCTTCGATCAAGCTGGCACACATGGGTGGTGGGCTGGAGACACTCACCGAGGAGCAAGTCGACTATCTGTCGGGATGGCAGGAAGGCACGTAGGAAAGACACAGTGTCGAAGGATCCTGTCACAGGCAGGGAATAGGTTTCCCGACATGCTCTGTCAGGCATGTCACCGTTTTCATTCCGGCCATCTACTTTGTGCAGCGTGTCGCCAACAGCTCCGTTTGGCGTCTGACCGCCTGCTCTCCGGGGGCGTTCGTCTCGTCGCCGCTTTTGAGCACTCGGGTCCGGCCAAGACCCTGATCCATCACTTCAAATATCGTGGCCTGGCTGGATACGCGGACCTGGCCGCCTCGGTTCTGGCGGAGCGTCTGCCTCAGCTACCTCTTGTCCCGGTACCCAGGGCCCGGACGAGGCGGCTTCGTTACGGAATCGATCCCGCCCGTGCTCTTGCCGACCGTTTGGCTCGCCATCTCGGTGTGCCGGTCCTGTCTCTTCTCCAACCGCCCCTGCACAGCCATCGCCGTGCCGGGGGTGATCACAGCCGTGTCGTCACCGAGTTCAGGCTGCGCCAGGCTCCCGAAGGGCCGGTTCTGGTCGTGGACGATGTGGTGACCACCGGGGCCACGATGCTGTCCGCAATCACCTCGATTGGCGAGAACCGCGTTCGTGCTGCGGTCGCCGCCAATGCGGTGCCGGGGGGCACTAGCCTCCCGGATACGAAGCCCAGTGCTCTTATCACCCAGCAGAGGTAGCCCTGACCCATGGCATCAGTTCTGGTAGTTGACGACGCCGAGCTCTTTCGCGAGGCGCTGAGAGCCGCCTTTGTCCAAGAGGGGTTCGACGTTGTGGGTGTCGCCCCCGATGCGATGGCCGGCATCGACATGACGCGGGAATTCGAACCCGACCTCGTGATGCTCGACCTTCTCATGCCGGGCATGTCAGGACTCGAAGTGGTGGGCACAATCATCAAGACCAGTCCAAAGACCCGGGTGGTCCTGTTGACGGCAAGCGAGTCCTCCGAGGACCTACTGGCAGCGGTCAAAGCCGGAGCGTCGGGCTATCTGACAAAGGACACCCCGCTTCCCAGACTCGTCGCCGCGATGAACGATGTGCTCGACGGTGGTGCCGCGGTGTCTCCTGCAATGGGCGGCAAGCTCTTCGCCGCGCTGCGTGATCTTCTTCGCCATCACGGCAACGCAGCGTCGCGGCAGCCGGAACTGACCGGTCGCGAGTTGGAGATCCTGACATTGGTCGGGGAGGGCAATACCTCCAAGGAGATCGCCGATCAGCTCTACATCTCGGAAAACACTGTTCGCAACCACGTTCGCAACATCCTCGACAAGCTGGGAATGAAGTCCCGCTTCGAGGCGGTTAACTGGGCTCATCGTGAGGGGCTCATACAGGACCGTTGACCCTGCCACCCGAAGTGGGTCAAATCGGCACCAGCGGTAGGATTAGGGGGTCTAATGCCCATTCTCCAGAAGGTTCTTCGCGTCGGCGAAGGCAAGACTCTCAAGGAATTCCAGAGAGTTGCCACCGCTGTCAATGACATCGAGCCGCAATTCGAGTCGTTGCGCGACGAAGAACTGGCTGCCAAGACAATCGAATTCAAGGACCGTGTCACCAACGGCGCCAGCCTCGACGACCTTCAGATCGAGGCCTTTGGTGTTGTTCGCGAAGCGGCGAAGCGAGTCCTCGGACAACGGCACTACGACGTGCAGGTCATTGGGGCTGCCGCCCTCGATCGCGGGATGGTCGCCGAGATGAAGACTGGTGAGGGAAAGACTCTCGTCTCGACAATGCCGGCCTATCTGAATGCGCTTGCTGGAAGAGGTGTCCACATGGTCACGGTCAACGACTATCTGGCCAGTCGCGACGCCGAGTGGATGGGCCACATCTACAACTTCTTGGGGATGGATGTCGGGCTGATCCAGAACAACATGCCAACGGCCCTGCGTCACCCGGCCTACGACGCTGATATCACCTACGGAACCAACAACGAG
>JAZFTN010000166.1:0-3243 GCA_036446715.1 Acidimicrobiia bacterium
TGCACGACCGGGTGCGATATCGACAGGATGGCGATATGTGGATCAAGGAGCGGTTGGCACCATGAGAGTTCATGTGATGGGATCATCGGGGACCTATCCGGTCCCGGGCCGCCCGGCCTCCGGGTATCTGATCGAGCAGGGTTCAACCCGCATTTGGTGTGACGCCGGCCCGGGCACATTCACCGCCATTCCGGTGGACACCGATCTCATCGATGCCGTCGTGATCTCGCATCAGCATCCGGACCACTGTGCCGACCTTTTGATTGCCTTTCACGCCTGGAACTACCGGCCTGACCCACGTAGAGCCATTCCTGTGTATGCGCCCCAGGCGGTGTGGGATCGGGTCAGCGGGTTTCTGGAGAAGGGACCGGACTCGGATCTCTATGAGACATTCGATTTTCACCCGGTGTGGACCGGAGATGAGATCGAGATCGGAGATATCAGCGTGTCCTTCATCGAGATGGATCATCCGGTTCCGACGGTGGGATCGCGTTGGGAAGCCAACAACCGGACGCTGTTCTTCACCGGAGACACCGGTCCGGCCGGGGGTTGGCGTGACCACGCGCGGGGGGTGGATGTCCTTCTCTCCGAAGCCTCATATCAGGGGGCGGTCGAGGACAAGGAGTACACCCAGCACATGACGGCTGGTGAGGCAGGACAGATTGCCCGCGACATCGGAGCGAAGAAACTCGTCCTCACTCACATCCCGCCGTACCTGGATTCCTCCCGGTCGGTTCACGAGGCGGAGTTGGTCTTCGATCGCCCCGTGGTTCTGGCGGTCCCCGGCACCAGTTTCGACGTCTGACCAGTCAGGTACGGTGACCGATATGACCGATCGCCCCCACGACCAGCTGCGTGCTGTCACTCTCGAGCTCGGGTTCACCGAGTCCACGGCAGGCTCGGTTCTCATCTCAATGGGACGGACCCGCGTTCTCTGCACGGCTTCGGTCGCGACCGACGTGCCCAGATGGATGCGTGACTCGGGGAAGGGTTGGGTGACGGCCGAGTACGCGATGCTCCCTGGGTCGTCCGGTAACCGGATCCGTCGCGATCATGTCACCGGAGGGCGGGCCAAGGAGATATCCCGTTTGATAGGGCGGAGTCTCCGGGCCGCCGTCGATATGAAAGTCATGGGGGAGGTCATGGTCAGGGTCGACTGTGATGTGATCGAGGCCGATGGGGGGACCAGGACGGCGGCGATCACAGGCGCCTGGGTGGCTCTTCATCAGGCGCTGGAGGATGCGGTCGAGCGCGGTGTGATCCCGAGAAATCCGATCATCGACGAGGTTGCCGCTGTGTCCGTGGGAATCGTCGAAGGCGAGCAGTATCTCGATCTCGACTACGAAAAGGACGTCGCCGCCGAGGTCGACATGAACGTGGTGATGAGCGGTCGCGGGTTGTTCGTCGAGGTCCAGGGGACGGCCGAGGGAGCCCCATTCTCTAGGGCAGAGCTTGATCGGCTGCTTGACCTGGCGGCTTCGGGAATAGAGGAGTTGCACGACATGCAACGCCGGGCGGTGGCCGATTGATCCCGAGGTTGGTAATCGCCTCGAAGAACCCGGACAAGATCAGAGAGATCGAGGACGTACTCGAACCGATGGGTTTGGTCGGGGAGATAGTCCGCGGTCTCGATTGGCCCGATGTGGAAGAGACTGGTGAGACGTTGGAGGAGAACGCTCTGATCAAGGCTCGGGCGGTCGTGGAGGCGACGGGCCTGCCGTCAATCGCCGACGACACCGGTCTCGAGGTCGAGGCCTTGGATGGGGAGCCAGGTGTCCACGCGGCTCGTTTTGCCGGACCCGATGCCACCTATGACGACAACGTCACCCGGATGCTCGAGGTCATGGAAGAGGTGGGCAACAGGGTGGCGCGGTTCCGAACTGTGGTGGCGCTGGCGTTTCCTGATGGAGTGGAGATAGTGGCGGAGGGGTGGGTCGACGGAGTTATCATCGAGGTCCGGCGGGGAAGTGGCGGCTTCGGCTACGACCCGGTGTTCGAGGTGGCTGGGCGGACCTTGGCCGAGATGACGGCCGAGGATAAGAATGAGCTCTCCCATCGTGCACGGGCAATTCGGGCGCTGGGGGAGTCTTTGGGATTCTCCGGTGCGGGCGACAGGACTTGAACCTGCACGGGATCTCTCCCACAAGGACCTAAACCTTGCGCGTCTTCCATTCCGCCACACCCGCGTGACGACGGCATTCTCCCACGAAAAGCCCCCTGCGGACGGCTGGGGGCTTGGGGTGAGGCTCGTACCCTGAAGGTTGGGCTGTGTAGTGGGTCGCCCGGGATTCGAACCCGGAACCTGCGGGTTAAGAGCCCGTTGCGCTGCCAGTTGCGCCAGCGACCCGGACGATGGAGGTTACTCGCGGGGCTTGTCCAGGCCCAACTGCCCTGTGAGCCCCTCGATCCAGGCCATCGTCGTTTGCCAGGCGTTGGAGCACTCCCTGACTTTGATCGTGCAAACTCCGTGGGGGAGATGGTTCTTTCGGTGGCCAGTGCCCTTCGGTTTGATGAATGTCTTGTAGTAGTTGGCCTCCAACAGGCCTGTCTGTTCTCGCCAGTGAGCCTGAGCAGCTAGGTCATCGTTTCCCTCATGAAGATGAAGCTGAATTGAGAACCTGGCCTTTGGGTTGAGGAAAGCTCGAACCCAATCGATGAAAAGTCTGAGAGCGCGTGGGTCGGCGTTTGCAAGTCTCAGATCGTTGCGAGTCTTGGCTCCTTCGGCCCAATAGAGAACAACGCCAGCCAACCACAGAGGGTCGTTGATCAACTCCGGAATAGCCTTGGCTGCCTCATTTCTGATGTTCTCGATCTCAAGACGACGCTTCCATTGAGTGTCCACTGGTATTCCCGGCTCTTGTGCCCGCCGTCTCTTGATCGCCGCGATCTGTTCCGTAGTCAGCTTGACCTCGCGGCACCAGGTCGCCAAGGTCGACTTCTTCACGTCGATCAGCTCCATGATCTCGCCATAGGAGAGTCCCTGACGGCGCAGATCTTTCCCCAGCTCAGATTTCTCCCACCGTGACAGTGATTCCCATGTCCCTACACGCTCAAGGACTTCGGCCTCGAGTTCCATGGTTCCAACATACGGATCGACTGTGACAAGAAAGAGAGCGGAAGTACCATTTGAGAATCGGGCTGTGGCGCAGCTTGGCTAGCGCGCGACGTTTGGGACGTCGAGGTCGTCGGTTCGAGTCCGACCAGCCCGACCAACCATTTACAATGGTTGGTCCGCGGGTGTAG
>JAZFTN010000167.1:0-3670 GCA_036446715.1 Acidimicrobiia bacterium
CGCGGGTATCTTCGGGTCGGCGTTCTTGTGGATCGCCCTGGCGCTGCGGTCGATTGAACCGGGGACGATCGCCTTTGGGCGCGCCGCGTTGGGTGCCGGTGCGCTGGCCATGCTGCCGAGCGCCCGCTGCTCTGTAGCCCGGATCGACTGGCCGCGGCTGGTCTTTGCTTCCTTTTTCGGGATGGCAGTCCCGGTGCTGCTGTTCGCTCTTGCAGAAGAACGCATCCCTTCGGCGCTGGCCGGGATGCTCGTGAGCGCCATACCGATCTTCACGGCGGCGCTCGCGGCGGCGGTGACCCGGTCGCGACCGACCCGCAAGCGGCTGATCGGTCTGCTGATCGGATTTGTCGGGATCGTTCTGCTAACGGCACCCGGCCTGGTGGGCTCCGGAGCCGAAGTCGTGGGAGTTTTGATGATTCTCGGTGCGGTTTTCGGCTACGCGGTGGCTTCGACCCTGTATGCCCCGCTGCAGCAGACGTACGGTTCGCTTCCGGTCACGATGTGGCTGCTTGCGCTTTCGACGGTCATGTTGAGCCCGCTCGGTCTTGTCGGCATCCCCAAGTCGTCATTCGAGTGGCTGCCGGTGGTGTCGTTGCTGATCCTCGGTGTCGCCGGTACCGGAGTGGCATGGGCGATGTGGGTTGGGTTGATCGGGAGGATCGGTGCAGTTCGCACCGCGGTCGCCGGTTACATCATTCCGATCGTGGCATTGCTCTTGGGAGTCATAGTCCTCGACGAGCAGATCGAAGCCGTCCAGATCGCCGGCGTCGCCGTGGCTCTCTCGGGTGGGTACCTCTTGAGCCGCGGTCAAGACCCGGCCAACAGAGCAGCCTCCAAGCGCGGGTGACAGCACCCTGCCGTCCCCCAGGGTTGCGGGATGTCACCCGCAGGCCACGCTCTTGATGGGGTCAAGCCACATCGTCCGCATCATCCACCCGGCCGGATATGCGTGTTGAGAAGCGGTCTGAGCAGATGCGCCTATGACTCCCTAAGCCAGATGGCGACATCGAAGTTGTCGTATTGGCGTACGTCGTTGTCGTCGGTCACATACACATTGAGTTCCGTACGCATTTCGGTCACTTCGACGTCGAGGTCCGGGACATCGACAACAACCTGAAGGGTCGATGAATCCAGCCACTCGATCGTGACATCGGCGTCATTACCCAAACGGTTTCCTTGCTGATCTCTCACGACACCCACCCATTGCTTCGCAAGGCTGTTCCACTCAACGAGCACCTCAAAGCCGGTGTCGTCGTAATACTCGTTCACCGGCCACTCGTTGTTGACCACGAAACGCACCTGGTAAGACGTGTTCTCAGCCGTCGACAGTGTTTCGCCGTCGCCTTCGACCATCATTGTGAATACGTCTGGATTCCTCTTGTTGAACTTCGTACACGCCACATTCGATCCCGGGATGTGCTCAGACTGTTCGCCGTCCTTGCCAGACAACAAAAGCCTGATGACGTCGAGCTGGAAACCGAGCGGACAAGCAGAGAACCCAGCGCTGCCAGCGATCGCGTCAAGGTCCTCAGGCGACACCGAAACCGTCGAAGCGGTCTCGGTCGGTTCAACCGCCGACAACGGCTCCTCAGACTCCTCGACGCTCTCCCCGCCATCGGTGCCTGTTGCGTCGGTCTCTTGAGTAGTAGCCGCCGTGGTGTCGAGCGTCTGAGTATCCGCCTCGCCTCCATTGAACAACAGGAACAGAACGACGAGGACCCCCAATGCCCCGAAAACCCCCCCACCTATTACGAGCGCTTTTCGAATCATGTCACGTCCCATGGACGTCTTCCAGAAGGGTCCTACGTCTTCGAAATCGACGTCTGGAACTTCTAGCAGGGTGCCGTCGGGCATTTCGACTTTGGGTCCCGGCCAAGGTTCCCACGGAATGTCGTCGCGAGCATCTTCCTGTTCTGCCGCACGGGCCGCATCTTTGTCCTCCTGCTCGAGCTCCTGGCGGATGGTGATATCGTCCTTCCCGCCGGGCACAAGAGGCATTATCTCCGCTCCAAAACGCGAGCCGGGACCTACATCATCGTGCTCGAAGGCCGAGCGCATGACACTGTCATGATCCGGCGGTTCCGTATCGTGGGTCTTCGCGTCTCCCTCGTTTGGCGCTTCCTCTCTGTCCTCGTCGGTGGGCCGCGGGGTGTCCGGAGCCTCCACCACGGTCTCTTGTAGTTGAGGAATGACGGACTCGATCGGTTCAGGAGTGCGGTCGATCCACCAATCAAGATCGGGACCGTCTTTGGGATCGCTGGGTTCGTCGGGCTCTTTGGGATCGCTGGGTTCGTTGGGCATGGGCTGGGATCCTCCCCTCGACAGGCTCAAACCTACACGGGCACCCCTGCCCTGTACGCCATCTGCACACCCAGGGTTCGAGTTCGTTGGGGTGCTGAGGGCCCGATGACCGCATCGTCGCATCCGCCACTGCGATCACATCAGACAACGACTGCTGGAGGGGGTGTGGTTAAGAGTCCTTACCCCACTGCTCGTAAATGTCATCAGAGGATGACCAACGACCATCGGCGCATGGTGGCGGCGTAGCATCGTCGCCATGGCTCTAGCCAAGAAGCAGGTCGAGCTGCTCGAAACCCGAGAAGCTTTGACCTCGCGGGTCCAGGAGTTGGTCTCAGAGGGTTACAAGGTTCGAGAATTCTCTGAGGATTCTGTGTACCTGACATATCATTCGCTCGGAAAGCCTGTACCGCATGTCTTATGGGCGTTATTCACAGTCCTGATCGGAAATGTGTTCTACGCCCTGCTGTCGTATGCGTCGACTCGGCGTGAGATCTGGGTACGAGTCGGCGAGGTCTGAATGCCGACAGACAGGTTGGTGACATCCCCCAACGTGACGAAATGTCACTTGCAGAATCTTCCAGGTAACGTCTCGTAATGGTTGTTATCGGAAGTCAGGACGAGGCGCCCAAGGTTCTGACCTGTGGCCGATGCAACAAGTGTCTCGGCCCAGGGGGCTGGATGGGTGCGATATGTAAAGTGGGTGAAGACACTCACCGCTCCCGGTGTGGGAGCCGAGGCCTGGAGGGGGGCTATGGACCGTTCCATTGCAGTGGTATTGGTCGCGGTGGCTCTGATCATTGGGGCCTGCGGCGACGACGACTCCTCAACGACCGACGAGACAACCGGTTCGACCGAGGCCGAGGCCAAATCGACCGTGACCGCTTCGACTGCCGCTGCAGCGACATCGACAACGACAACGACGGTGGCCGCCGGTAACCCACTCGTCGATGCGGCCGTTCGGTACGAAGGTCGTTACCTCGGGCAGTGGAACAACACAACCTTCGGGTCACAAGGCTCACTGGAGCTCGATATCGAAGTAGATGCCGAGGCCCAGTTTGTGATTATCACCCTCGATCTTTTCGTGTTGGGCGGCCCCGATCCTGATCCGATCGTGATTGAGCTCGATCTCACCACCGAACCGCCCTACGAAAACTCAGATGAACTGTTCGGGGACTCGACCGTCGATTTCACAAATGATGGGGCGATGACGTTGACCGCTCCCGCCGTCCCAGTTCTCGGTGGACTCGCAATGATCGTCGAGGGGAACCCGGACCCGTTCTCGATGACCTACATGATTCTCAACGCCGACGGCACGGTGTTCGCCGACGGAATCATCGACGTGGCACCGACCGACGTCCCGGCCGAGGTT
>JAZFTN010000168.1:0-10012 GCA_036446715.1 Acidimicrobiia bacterium
TTGTAGTTCTCCAGGAACATGTCGTTGTCGTTGACCACGCCATCTCCGTCGTAAGCCGCATAAAGCTCCTTGTAACTCTGGAGACGATCACTCGAGAAGGTATCGCGCACGAGATTTTGCTCGCCGATGACTATCAGTTCGCGGGCCGCCCGTTCGTTTCGGTTGTTGAGAAAGTAAGCAACCGCCTCATTGAACGCGTCAGCATCAAAGTCGACGTGCCCCTCGAGATTGACGACGAACGGATAGAAGTCGTACTCCTCGAGCCGACGTCCGTCCTGAGGGTCGGCATCCGTTGACGATGAGGAAGCAGCCTTGCCCATGACGTATGCGGCGACACCAACACCGACAACAACGACCACCACGACTGCGACTACGACGGGATCCACGCTGTCCAAAATACACTAGATCTAGGCGCATCGCGCTCGGTAATGTGCCGGTCGTGACGAAACTGAGTATCACCGCGGGCCCATTCACGTTCGAGGGTGTGTTTGAGTCCGAGGACGCACCAGAGACTTGCGCCTGGTTCTCGGCACAGCTGCCCTTCAAAAGCAAGGTGATACACGTCCGCTGGAGCGGTGAGGCGGTCTGGATACCCCTCGGCGACCTGAAGACCGGTGTGGCGTTCGAGAACCATACCGTCCACCCTTCCCGTGGGGACATCCTCTTCTATCCGGGCGGAAAAAGTGAAGCCGAGATCCTTTTCGCTTACGGAAGCTCGTCCTTCGCCAGCAAGAGGGGGGACCTTGCCGGGAACCACTTCATAACAATCGTGGAGGGCCGAGAGCACCTGGGGGAGTTCGGTGAACTTGTGCTTTGGTATGGGGCACAAGACATCGAGTTCTCTGCCCTGGGGGGCTGAGAACCTCGATTGCTTTTTCGGACAGCAAAACACCGAGCACCAGGGGCACTCGGTGTTTCTGCTTCTAAAGCCGATCTAACGGCGAGGGCGTGCCTCGTTGACCACTAACTCGCGGCCTCCGATGTCGGACCCGTTGAGGGCCTCTATTGCTTCGTTTGCGGCCGAATCGGCCATTTCGACGAATCCGAAACCTCGGGACCTTCCGGTCTCGCGGTCGGTGATCACCCGGGCCGAATCGACCGAGCCATGCGGCTCGAACATTTGGCGGAGATCATCGTCGGATGTTGTGTAAGGCAGGTTGCCTACGAACAGATTCACAGTGTCTTCCTCTACAGCGGACGGGCGGCCGATCCATGCGGCTACCCGCGCGACCCTAAGTCGCAGTCGAGAGGATAGCCCAACCGGGAGGCTTGATGTCCAGCAGGCTTCGCCCGCTTCGCGATGAGTCGTTCATCCTGACACGAAGAACAATTCCCAGAGGTCAGGAACTCCCTTCAATTCGTGGATCCCCCGCTCTTGGAATTCTATTCCTGAGCCGGCGACGAGATCTTTGACGGTTCGCGACACGAGAACCTCGTCGGGACCTGCCAGTGCGGAGATCCTGGCCCCGATGTGAACTCCCAGCCCGGAGATGTCATCAGCGCCAACTTCGACTTCTCCGGTGTGGAGCCCGGCCCTTATCCGGAGTCCCAGGTCGTGGACCGAATCTCGTATGGCGAGAGCGCAACGTATCGCTCTCGCTGGGCCATCGAATAGTGCAAGAACGCCATCCCCTGCAGTATCGATCAACCGTCCACGGTGCTTCGAGAGCTGCAAGTTGATGATTTGGTGGTGGCCGGCCAAGAGACGATTCCACTGGCTATCACCCAGTTCTACGGCTTTGCTTGTCGAGTCGACGATGTCTGTAAACAAGATCGTGGCAAGAACACGACCAAGCTCAGAACCCGATCGAGCGCCCGTTAAGAACTCTTCGATCTCGTCGACGATCTCATCCGAATCACCCACGAACGGAAGGTGATCCCTACCTTGGAGCTCGACGAAGCGAGCTCCCGGTATCCGCTCCGCCAGGTACTTGCCCTGACCGGCTCCCCGATAGGTGTCACCCGCCCGCTGAATCACCAGAGTGGGCACCGAAACAGATCCCAAGAGATCACGCACATCGTCGTTGATGTGGGCTTTCGCGTAGGCCAGTGCGTTCCCCGGCGATGAAGAGTATCGCTCAAATCTGGCCCACCAGTCCTGAAAGACAGCGTCTCCCGTGTGGCTGGGAGCCACCTGTTCGAGAAAGGTGCCTTGCCCCCAGCGGTTCTCCAATTGGGCGAGGAACTGAGCGATCCACTCGGGATCCCGACCCCACGAGTAGTCCTCCCTACGCTGTGCCGAGGCATAGGCGCCGTAGAGAACTAGAGCACTCACCTTCTCAGGGAAGCTCGCTGCGTACAGAATTGCCATGGGGGCAGCCTGGGAGGCACCGAAGATCGCTGTCTGGCTCGCCCCGACTCGATCGAGCACAGCGGTCAGGTCGTCCATCTGATCTTCGAGCAGAGGCAACTGCCCGGCGCGGTCCGAGAGGCCCACACCACGCATGTCGAGCATGATCAGTCGAGCAAACGAGGAGAGACGGGTCAAGAAACGTTCGTAAAGCGGGTTTTCCCATTGGAGCTCGATGTGGCTGAAAATCCCGGCCAGATAGACGAGGTCCTGATTCGCAGTTCCGAGCGTTTGGTATGCGATGTGAATGTCGCCGCTCTTTGCATAGTTCGTCTCTGGCCCCACAGCTCAGAACCTACAGGCTCGGATTGCATCGAAATGCCTACCAGGCAGGAGATCCCCTAGGGGGACGACTCGTCGACGGTTTCGGCGTCTGAGGTTGCTTCCACCGGCGGTGCGAAACCCGGTCCGTACGTGTCGCTCCACACAACCGTGGTGTAGAGCCAGAGCGCTGTGGCTATCAACAGGATCGGGAATGAGCGGGCGACCCAAGGGTAAGTCGACTCGCTGGCGCCGAGCCAGCCACCGATCAGCGCGCCAATTGGGAGGGTTGCCCAGCCGATGGCGCGACTCGCGCTGATGACACGTCCCAACATCGATTCCGCTGCGTAATGCTGACGGATAGTCGCCAAGGGAATGTTGATCACCGAGATTCCGAACATCCAACCTGCCTGGAGTGCCAGCGCGAGAACACCGTAGGTCGTGAACATCACGAGGAGGAGACCTACCCCGGCGACTCCCATCCCGACCACCAGAGCTCTTCCCAATCCCAACCTGCGCGTGATTCGTGGAGCAACAAGGGCGCCGATGACTCCACCCACGCCCATGGCGAATAGCAGCACTCCGACCTGGAGTTCGGACTCGGCCAATAGAACGTCGAAGGCCAGAACCACAAACGTCGCCTCGATGAAACCTATGACGAAGTTGGGGACGGCCGAGGCGATGGTGGTTATCCGAAGTCTCGGTTCGGCCCAGAGATATCGAACTCCGTTGACGGCCTCGGTGAAGAAGGGGGCTCTCTCGTCTTCAGGACGGCGATGATGTGGAACCCGCCCGACCCATTTCAGCGATATCGCCGACACCACGAAGGTCAGGCCGTTGACGAACAACCCCAGCGCAGGCCCGGCGAAGACGACCGCCATGATGCCTGCCACCAGCGGACCGAGGGCGAAGTTGGCCTGCTGGCTGGCGGCGACAAACGAGTTGGCATCGGACAAACGTTCCTTCTTCACGAGCGAAGGGATCAGGGAGTAGAGCGCCCCATCAAAGAGTGTCGTCATCGACCCGATCACGAATGCCATCACGAACACCGTGGAAGTTCCGTAATTGCCCACCCCGGCGGCCAGGTAGAAGAAGGCAGAGGCGCGGAGAAGATCCGTCGCCACCATCACGGGCCTCAAGTGCCATCTGTCGAGAAGAACGCCGCCTACCAGGCCAACCAGAAAGGCGGGGGCAGTCTCCAGCGCATATGCGATCGAGAAGTCCAGGGTGCTCCCCGTCCCGGTGGCCTCCTGGATGTGAAGAACCAGAAGCGGGATCGTCAGGAAGGCAATGTAGGTGCCGAACTGGCTGATCGTCTGCCCCACCCACAGTGCGAAGTAGCGAGGGCCGAGCGACCGCATTGAAGTGAAGGGATTCACCACTGGCACGATAACCCCGGGTAGCGCTCTGTCTACGGCTTGTTAGATTCACTTGGCAATGGCCGAGTCTCCGGAAATACCTCAGATCGCAACCGAGCTGATCGACATGTCGCGGGAGTACCTCCTGCAAGAGACGATCGAGCCTGCGAAGCGTCTTGGAAAGGTCGCCGGCAAGGGTGTCGGGGGCGCCGCGGTCCTGTCGCTGGGGGCATTTCTGATGGCATGGGCGCTGTACTACGGGTTGGTAGCCCTCTTCGCCGGAGTGGTGAATGACAGCCAGTGGTGGGTAGTTCTTTCCCGGTTTCTCACCGCACTCGTGGCGGCCGGGGTTGCCGGGATAATCGTTTGGAGGATGCAAAATGACGATCTCCCGGGATGACATAGAGGCCAAGGCCCTCGAACTTGTCGGCGCTGTTGACGACACCCGTCGCTCGGCTCGAGACAAGGCCATACTTTTGGCCGTGGCCATCGGAGTGGTGGTAGTTGCCGCCTTCGTATTTGGTCGCAAGCGGGGCAGCCGCAACAAGACGGTCGTAGAGGTCTACCGCGTCTGACCTTGATTTCGTTTTGTGAAGATCTACGCGGGTTATGGCCGCGCGAATCTTCACAGAACCGAATTTGGCTTCTCGAAACGTGAGAAGTCACCACTCAACGCGTTAACCGTTGATGAATCGGGTGATCTCGTCGCGTACCAGCTGTGGATTACGTCTAACCCGTCGAGCGCTGAAGCGTCTGATCTGCCAGCCGAGTTCCATCAGCATGTTCTGACGCACGAGATCGTTGTGGAGACGGTCCGGCGACGAGTGGGCATCGAGTCCGTCGATCTCGACGATCTTCATCTTGTCAGGCCAGCAGAAGTCTGGATAGGCATTTGAACCGTCCGGCAGACGAACACCCAGCTGGGCGACCGGTGCCGACACCGGGGCGGACCGAATCAGATCCGCAACTTCGACCTCGGAGGGGCTCCCGGTGATGCCGTCGTCGACGAGAGCGAGGACCCGGCGAAGCCTCTTTGTGCCTCGAACACCGCTGCCACCTTGTTCAACAAGTGACCGGCCCACGGAGTCGACGGTAGTGAGGTGTTGTCGGAGCGCACTCATCAGAGCTTTCTCGAGAAACAGATCCGGCAAATACCGCGCCAGGTCGAGAAGTGTCCGCTCCACCGATGTGGTTGGGATGCCTTCGACCAGATCGCTCGGAAGCGGGCGTCTCGTTCGATGGAGTAACGACGTCTCTCGGAATCGGCTTGTCCGAGTATGGAACTGTCACCTCCACTATTCGCCCGTGCACGCCATCCAGGTTCCAGAGCAGTCCTGCCGTCCGGTGTGAGGCAAGAGCTTCCGTTCCAGCGGCCAGGACGGCGCCCCTCACTCTGGTGTGCCAGGTGAGCGGAGTGACGTTCAGGTGGTAGACGCCGGGGTGCAATTCCTCCCACCGCGCCGCGTTGATCTGTCGTCGAATGATGTCATCCGTGCCGCCGAATTCGAGGACCGTCGCTCTATCGACAACCCCGTGATTGGATCCGGCGTATTCACGGACTCTCCCCAAGTCCCACATGTGATCAACATGCCGGCGGGGTGTGACAAATATTCTTTGTGAAGATCCGCGCGGCCTATACCCGCGTAAATCTTCACAAAACGGTTCAGGGGACGTCTAGCCGCGGGTCCGTTTCCTCGGTCTGATGATCTCGAGACGCGGAGTCCCCGACTTCTTGTGATGGATCACGATGGCCGTTCCTTCGGGGACCGTCTGACGGTGGATCAGCTTCTTACGCGGTTGGGTTCGCTGAAGATAGGCCAGGGCACTCAAGGCCAAACCGAAGTAGAGATCGGTGCTGTCACCCTCGCGCAACCCGCGCAGGGTGCGGTCGAAACCGACCTCCCTCGCGTCGGATCCGCCCCACACGCTGCGCATGAACTTCTTCTTGTAGCTCGCCATCTTCTACCGTTGCCTTCGTCCCCAACCATATAGACACCATGCAGAACAAGAAAATGGTACAAGTAGTCGTCTGGGTCGTCGTGATCGGGATGGTCATAGGGCTTCTCTTCTCGGTGATAGCCATCTTCTGATGAGCCTCGCCGAGGGGGACGCTGCCGTCCTCATCGACCCCAAGGGCAGGCACTTCCTGCTCAAGCTCGAATCAGGCCGCACATTCCAATATCACCAGGGATCGGTTCCTCACGACGCTCTGATCGGCGCCGAGGACGGTTCCTGGGTCGAAGCGTCGACCGGGACAATGCTCCTCGTTCTCCGCCCACGACTAGCCGACTACATCCTGAAGATGAAACGGTCGGCGCAAGTCGTCTATCCAAAGGATCTCGGGCCGATAATCGTTTACGCCGACATCGGACCCGGCATGACCGTGGTCGAAGGGGGCACTGGCTCGGGTGCTCTCACACTCGGCCTCTCCCGGGCGGTGGGACCCGGCGGTCGGGTCATCAGCGTCGAGATTCGGGAGGATCACGGCGCCCATGCCCGCAAGGCCATAGAGCGCTGGCACGGCGAGATCCCGGAGAACATCACCCTCCGTTTCGGTGACGTTGCCGACGTGGTGGCCGAGGTTGCACCAGAGAGAATCGTTCTCGATCTCCCTGAGCCGTGGCACGTTCTGGAGACGGCATCAGGGCACCAGCCATCCGGAGGGGTTCTATGTGCGTACCTCCCAACTGTTCCCCAGGTGCAGACCACAGTCGAGCGGGCACGAGAATTGGGAACGTTCGCAGAGATCGAAGTGAAAGAGTTCCTCGTGCGTGATTGGAACGTTTCGGGGCGATCCGTGCGCCCGAAGCACACCATGGTCGGCCACACTGGCTTCCTTGTTTTCATGCGAAAGACGGACCCGGCGCCTTGAACCGGAGTTCAAGGAACCCGGAGAAGTATGTGAACCCCTTCGTATACTGACCGAAGGCGGACCCAAGCCAGGAGGTAGCCGTGGAAGAAGGACGGACAAATGACGACGCCGCTGAACTCCGCCATGTCGTCGCGGCACTCGAAGAGGAAATTGCTTATCTCCGTCGGCGGGTCCGAGAATCCCCTGGCAATCTCGACGAGCTCGAGTCTGATCTCTCACGCGCTCGTGACCGGGTTGATCGTGCTGCGGCCCAGAACGACAAACTCTCCCATCTCTTGGAGGAGGCACGCGAGCAACTGGGTGTGCTCAGGGAAGAAGTCGAGAAGCTCACCTCTCCTCCAAACAACTTCGGAACCGTGCTCCAGGTCAACGCCGACGGATCCATCGATGTTCTCACCGGCTCCCGCAAACTCCGGGTAGCCGCCCAGCCAAGTGTTGAAGTGAAGAAGCTCCAGGTCGGCCAGGAGGTCCTGCTCAACGAGGCATTCAACGTCATCGACGTTCGTTCCTTCGAACCGGCGGGAGATGTTCTCAGGGTGAGGGAGACACTTGACGATGGCCGGGTGATGATCATCGCCCACGCCGACGAGGAAAAGGTTCTCCAACGCTCCGAGGCGATGGCAGACGTCTATCTCCGTGCCGGCGACTACGTCCGGGTCGATCCCAAGACCAGTCTGATTCTGGAGAAGATGGAAAGACCGGAAATCGAAGAGCTCGTCCTCGAAGAGGTGCCCGACGTCACATATGCCGAAGTCGGCGGGCTGGCAGAACAGATCGAGCAGATTCGGGACACCGTCGAGCTTCCCTACATGCACAAGGACCTGTTCAAGGAGTATGAGCTGGAGCCGCCAAAGGGCATCCTTCTCTACGGTCCACCCGGGTGCGGCAAGACCCTGATCGCCAAGGCCGTCGCCAACAGCCTGGCCAAGAAGGTCTCCGAACGCACAGGACGCCCTGACGTGCGCTCCTACTTCCTCAACATCAAAGGTCCTGAACTGCTCAACAAGTGGGTCGGTGAGACCGAGCGTCAGATTCGTCTCATCTTTCAGAGGGCGAAGGAGAAATCAGACGAAGGTGTTCCCGTCATTGTCTTCTTCGACGAGATGGACTCGTTGTTCCGCATCCGGGGCTCGGGTATCAGCTCCGACGTCGAGTCGACCATCGTGCCTCAACTGTTGTCCGAGCTCGACGGTGTCGAATCGCTCAAGAATGTGATCGTCATCGGTGCATCCAACCGTGAAGACCTGATCGACCCGGCGATTCTCCGCCCCGGCCGGTTGGATGTGAAGATCAAGATCAACCGGCCCGACCCGGTTGCTGCGAGAGAGATCTTTCGGATCTACATCACCGACCAAACCCCGATCGACTCCGAGGAGTTGAGCTCGTTTGGTGGTTCTGTTGGAGATTTCATCGTTTCGATGATCGATGACACGGTCGCCGACATGTACGCCACGGAAAAGGAGAACGAATTCCTCGAAGTGACATATGCAAATGGTGATCGAGAGACGATGTACTTCAAGGACTTCGCTTCCGGTGCGATGATCGAGAATATTATCCGGCGCGCCAAGAAGGACGCGATCAAGCGCCAGATCGCGGGCGGGCCGATCGGGGTGCGCATCTCCGATCTGAAAGCGGCGATCAATCAGGAGTTCCGCGAGCACGAGGATCTGCCAAACACGACGAACCCGGATGACTGGGCCAAGATCTCCGGCAAGAAGGGCGAGCGCATCGTCTACATCAGAACGCTTGTCGGGGGAGACGAGGAGAGTCGGCTCATCGAAAAGGTCTCCGGCGGCCAGTACCTGTAATGGCGATTCACAAGGTGCTCGGTACCGAGACCGAGTACGGGATAGTCGTCAGGGGTGACCCCGGGTTCAATCCCGCGGTGGCTTCGTCCCTCGTGGTCAACAGCTACCCGGGGGCCAGGGTCAAGGTTCAATGGTCCTACGAGGAGGAATCTCCGGGTCGTGACGCCCGGGGGTTCGGTCACGACACGTATGGGTTGATCGAATCAGAGGGGGCCGTTGTCAACTCCGTCCTGGCCAACGGCGCCCGGCTCTATGTCGACCATGCCCACCCCGAATATGCCAGTCCTGAATCTTACGACCCACTCGAAGCGGTCCTCTACGACAAGGCGGGGGAGCGAGTGATGCACCAAGCCGCGGTGGTCGCCACCGAGACGTCCGGGCGCCAGGTCTCGCTGTACAAGAACAACTCAGACGGCAAGGGCAACTCCTATGGGGCCCACGAGAACTATCTCCTGTCGCGTGAAACGCCGTTTGGCGATGTGATCAGGTACGCGATTCCTTTCATGGTGACCCGTCAGATCTTCACGGGCGCCGGAAAGGTGGGTAGGGAGAACGACCGCCCCGAAGTCGATTTTCAGATCACCCAACGCGCCGATTTCTTCGAAGAGCAGGTCGGCCTGGAGACGACGCTCAAGCGCCCGATCATCAACACCAGAGACGAGCCTCATGGCGATCCGGCCCTCTACAGACGTCTTCACGTGATCATCGGGGACGCCAATCTCTCTGAAGTTCAGAACTTCCTGAAGCTGGGCACGACAGCGTTGATGCTTGCCGCCCTCGAGGACGGAGCCATTCCCGACCCACTTGACCTATCCGACCCGGTCGAAGCCTGCTGGCAGGTCAGTCACGACCTTTCGTTGGGCAAACCCATCCAACTGGAGGGTGGAGGCTCGGCCACGGCCCTCGAACTCCAGGGCCGATACCTCGAATGGTTCGCCAAGTATGTCGAAAAGGAGCTCGACGAGCCGGTATGGAACCAGCTCGTCGAGGAGTGGGAGCGCACCCTTTCGCTACTCGAGACCGATCCGATGCAACTGGCCGACACGCTTGACTGGGTGGCCAAGAAACGCCTCTTTGGTGGTTTTGTGGCACGTGACGGGCTGGAGTGGTCGGACACCAAGCTGAAGGCTCTCGATCTCCAGTATCACGATGTCGACCCGAAAAAGGGTCTCTACAACAGGCTGGTCGCCAGGGGAGCCATGCGCACACTCTTCACCGATCACCAAATCGAAGATGCCGTCTCGACCCCGCCGCAACGGACGCGTGCCTATTTCCGGGGGCGCTGCGTATCGAAGTTTTCCGACTCACTGGTGGCTGCCAACTGGGATTCGCTGGTATTTGACGTCGGCGGATCACATCTCAA